>NZ_SMAB01000008.1 GCF_004342885.1 Tepidibacillus fermentans | reverse complement strand
ATCTGACACCTGTCATTCGACTTGCATGTATTAGGCACGCCGCCAGCGTTCGTCCTGAGCCAGGATCAAACTCTCCATTAAAGATTGTTTGATATCGCTCATTTAATAATTCCTTCTGAATTGAAGGGTTTACGCTAAGCTGACACTGTTCAGTTTTCAAAGAACAACTTTTTCGATAACTGCTTTTCGCAGCGACAAATAGTATCATATCATATTTCGTTGTTGATTGTCAACAACTTTTTTGTTTCTTTTTTCGTCAGTTCGTCCGATCAATTCGTAACGAGACAACGAAAAAAATAGTAACATAAATACTTTGTTCATGTCAATCAAAAAATTTATCATTTTTTATGAATCGCATTTTCAATATCCACTTTTACACTATTGACACATTAAAAATAATATATATAATACTAATTGTGCATTTCTTTTTACTCTTCCTGAATATTGATCATAAAATAAATTTTCCTCTCTTACGATTGTGAGAGAGGAATTTTTTTATATTTTATAATTTTTTTAAGTAAAATCTTTAATATACCGATTCTCACTCAACGCTAACGGATTGACAGTCTTGGCAAATTCCATAGATTTCAACACAGTGAGACTCGATTTTAAATCCTGTTTCTTTTTCAGCAACTTTTTCAATATCTGTGATACAAGGATAGGAAAAGTCTTCAATATGACCACAATTCTTACAAATAATATGATAATGTTTGGACATATTCGCTTCAAAGCGACTAGAATCATCACCAAATGACAATTCCTGAATTAAATTGGCTTCTTTAAATACCCTTAGATTATTATATACAGTTGCTACACTCATATTAGGAAATTTTCCTTCTAATTTTTTGTAAATCTCATCCGCTGTTGGATGTGAATTTGTTTGATAAAGATAGGTTAAAATTGCATGCCTTTGCGGAGTCATTCTTATCCCATTATTTTTTAATAAATCGAACGCTTCTTTTAATTTTTCTTTGTTCATAGGTCTCCTCCCTTTCTTTTCATAATTAAAACGTTGTATGGATTATATGTCACGAGGAATCGGAGTGCGTTAGACCATATAATCCTAGTTTTTCCCCTAGTTTTTCTTAAGTTGTACTATTTTATTTTCTTTTGCATATTGACAATACGGTTGTAGTGAACAAATTTCACATTTTGGATTTCTAGCCGTACATACTCTTCTTCCATGCCAAATCAACCAATGATGAGCATTTGACCAGAGATTTCTAGGAATTCTTTTCATTAATTGTAATTCCGTTTCTAATACTTGATCGCTTTTTGCTAAACCGATACGATTAGAAACACGGAAGACATGTGTATCTACAGCAATCGCTGGGATTCCAAAAGCATTACTTAGTACGACATTTGCAGTCTTTCTACCTACTCCAGGAAGGGATTCTAACTTTTCTCGGCTTTTAGGAACCTCACCATTATATTTTTCAACAAGAATTCGGCATGTTTCCAAAATATTCTTGCTTTTCGTTTTATAAAGACCTATTTGCTTAATTTCTTCTTCTAGTTCTTGTTGAGATAATGCTAAAAAATCTTCAGGTGCTTTATATTTTTGAAAGAGGAATGGAGTGATTTGGTTCACTTTTTTATCTGTAGCTTGAGCCGATAACATCGTAGCGATTAACAATTCAAAAGGATTTCGATACAATAACTCACATTTTGCTTCAGGATATAAGGAAGAGAGTATTTTTAGTATTTGTTTTGTGGGTACTCGATTTGGCAGTTTCACCTTTTTATCCTTCATACTTTCACCTTTTCTACTTTGTAGTATATCATGCGAAATAAGAATTTTTGTTACATAAAAACGTCTAAATTTTGACAACTTTAATTTAGTAATCATGATGTAAAAATAATAACTTGTATTTTTTTTATATTATAACGATAATTATAGACAATAATAAATTAGAAAATATGTGAAACAATCATAAAAATAAAAGAGTACAGGATCGCCTGTACTCTTTTATGTGTGATATATATAGCTATGTGATTATGGTTGACGGTTTTCTCCACGCTCTTCTTGAGTACCAGTACTTTGAGTAAAAGATTGTGCTGGTGCTTCTTGATTCGCATTTTGGGTTACACCCTGTTGTAAAGCATTTTGTTGAGCAGTATTTTGCATTTGTTTATTCTTTTTTGGCATTTTCTTTCCCCCCTTTCCTTCACAAGCCTTAGTATTACCTTGATAAAAATGGTCATACGTAAAAGTGAATGGAAAATAAGGGAAGGATTTTACTTAATGATTCGACGGTAGTATAAATGGGGTTTCGATATAACCCAACTTTAGATTCACCCATCTCGCAGCCACAAACAAAAAATCAGAACAACGATTTAGATAGGTAATCGCTCTACCTGATGACAATCGATCCTTAATGTAGATGGTTTGCCGTTCAGCACGACGGATAATGGTTCTTGCCAAATGAAGAATGGCTCCTGCTTCAGAACCACCAGGTAAAATAAACTGTTGAAGTGGTTGAAGATCCTTTTCTAATTCATCGATAAATTGCTCGAGTCTAACTACTTGGTCGTCTGTGATTGGCCAATACACATTTTTTCCTTTTGGAGTTGATAATTCTGATCCAACATGAAATAGATCTTGCTGTACCTGATTTAACATGTGAATGATCTTTTCTAAGGATTTTTGCTCTATTTGATCGATCTTTGCAATTGCCAATCCAATCATCGAATTGGCTTCGTCTACCGTGCCATAGGCTTCGACATGGGGATTGTTCTTCTCCACTCTTTCTCCACCAGTTAAAGACGTATATCCTTGATCTCCAGTTTTCGTATAGATTTTCACTGAAATAACCCCACTTTAAATTTAATATCCTTTTTGCAAATCAACTAAATTTTTCATTTGTGAAAAATCCTGATTTAGATAAAACAGAAAATTGTTTTTGAATATTTCTAGTGCTCGTTCCATATATTTCGGCGATCTTCCCGAGACATGGGGAGTAATAATAACATTATCTAACCCCCAAAATGGATGATTGCTTGGTAACGGTTCTTCAGAAAAAACATCTAAAACAGCCCCAGCAATTTCTCGATTTCGTAATGTTTCTAATAATCCCTGCTCGTCAATGACATCTCCTCGGGAGATATTAATTAAGTAAGCTGACCTTTTCATCGCCAATAATTCTTCTCGTCCTATCATGCGATAAGTTTGATCTGTTAAAGGGACAATAACAACGACGTAATCACTCTTAGAAAGTACCTCTTTTAATGAAGATGAAGGGTATACTTTGTCTATACCTGGGATAGGTCGACCATCTGTATTTGTACCAATCACTGTCATACCAAAAATTTTTGCTTTTTCTGCAATCGCTAGGCCAATTGCTCCCAACCCAATAATTCCAATTGTACTTCCATAAACCTCAGAAACACGAATCGTACGATCCCAAAGACCCTCTTTTTGCTTTTCAAAGAATTGATTCGTTTTTCTCACTAATTGTAAAATAACAGCCATTGTATACTCTGACATTGGAACTCGATGAATACCTTTTGAATTGGTAACGATTACCTTCCTTTCTTGTAATGATTGAAAAGGCATCTTATCTAATCCAGCGCTCACTACATGTATCCATTTTAGCTGATTCATATTTTGAACGATTTCATCATTTAGATCTTCTCCATAGGTTACGAAAATTTCCGCACTTGCAATCTCATTTTTTGCTTCATCTATATTTGCATAAAAATAAAAATCGCTATTTGGAAACTGTTCTTTCAATGTGATTTGATGTTTTTCGCTAATTTTAGCCGAGAAAACGATTTTCACGATATTCACCTCTTCTTTATTCTAGAGTTTATTTTTTTATTTCTTTAAACATTCAAAAAATTCCTTTTCCTTTTCGTGAAAACAATCGTTTTGGACTCACGAACAACCAAAGCACTGGAATAGACAAAGCTGTTGTAGCTTGTATTTGATTTGCGCCAAAATGTTTTAAGCAAAAACCACTGCCTTAAGACAGTGGTTTTTGCTTTTTCTTTTAACCCTTTATCTGGTTTTTAATAAATTCTAAAGCTTCTTCAACGTGACCTTTAACTTTTACTTTTCGATAAATATTAACAAGATTACCTTCAGGATCAATAATAAATGTAGAGCGTTCAATTCCCATATATTCTTTTCCATACATTTTCTTCAATTTCCAAACACCATAGGCTTCGGCCACTTTGTGATTTTCATCAGATAGCAATAAAAAGGGAAGTTGATATTTTTCAATAAACTTGGCGTGAGACTTTAGTGGGTCAGGACTTACACCAAGAATCACTGCATTTAAACCTTTAAATTCTTCATGATAATCGCGAAAGGAGCAAGCTTCTGTTGTACACCCAGGGGTATTATCTTTGGGATAAAAATAAAGAACGACATATTTCCCCCTGAAATCATGCAAACTTACTTGTTCACCATTACTTGCTGGAAGGGTGAAATCCGGTGCTTTTTGTCCAATTGTAAAGATTTCGTCTGTTTTAGCCATAAAAACTCTCTCCTTTTTTCTATATCATTATCAGTGTTATCATTGTATCAAGCTTGTTAACCTAAAGCAAATTTCAACTCCTAGAAGAAAAAACGGGGCTGACCCAAAAGTAAAGGATCAGCCATCACATTCTTATGAGTCAGTCCCCGGATTATTTATAATTTCACTGTAATCGCAATCTTGGTTCTACTGATTTTAGGGATACATAGATCGGCATCATCGCGATTGTAATCAAGGCCCCTTTAAAAAGGTTAAAAGGAACGATCGCCGAGGTGATCAATGGTAGTTTTTGCACTCCACTTATTCCGTATAGTGGCAAGAGCACAAAATAGTTTGCTAAAGACATCATCACCGTCATTAAAAGACTTCCAAGTAAAAGACCTAAGAATAGTCCTGTATTCGTACGAAATTTATTAAAGATCCATGTCATTCCTAAGATAAACAATGTTCCTGCGAGAAAGTTCGCCAATTCACCAACTAATGGTACCGCACCTCCGCCTTTCATAATGAAGTGCAAGACATTTTTTAAGAATTCAACCATCACTCCTGCCGCAGAGCCAAAAAAGATAGCTGTAATAAGCGCAGGAATCTCACTAAAATCAAACTTTAGAAAATCAGCGGGGATAAAGGGCAATGGAAAGTCAAAAAACATAATCACAAATGCAAGTCCTCCCATGATTGCAGTAAATACAAGCTGGTTTAATGGTCTCTTTTTTTGATTCGATTTGTTCATACTATTTCTCCTCTCATTAAATATTTTTTAATGAGATGCCTTATATATTGGTGTATAAAAAAACCCTTGGATTCTCTCCAAGGGCAGAGTAATTACTTAAAACAGAATAGAGAATAACATACTCTATCCTATAATGGCATACACCAATCTAGACATCCTTCTCCCATCCAGACTTTACTGTCGGCTCTGGAATTCCACCAAATCCTGCTGATATATAGCTCGCGGGCTTACTATTTAGGAAATAGATCACCGCCGGTCGGGAATTGCACCCTGCCCTGAAGGAATATACTTTGTATCGTATATTCATTTTTCAAATTTCATTATAATATAGTCGAATAAAAATTAAAGTATTATTTTCCAAGCTCCTGCCAAACGAATTTTAACTCTTCTGTAGTTAGAATAATCATTTTATCATCCTTTGCCTTGATTGCACCTTTTAATGTTGCCAATTTATTATCTATTTCAGTAATAAAATCTCGTTCTACACTAAATTGGATCCGATTTTTAACTTTTTCCCATGCTTTTATGCCTTGTTCTAAATGTTCATTAGCAAGTTGCCAATCCTTTTGCTTCACAGAGGCTTCGATAAAATTCACTTGCCCAATTACATTATCATCTTTGGTCAATGGCCTTTTTAAGAAGGTACCACTAACCATAATTGCGATAAATAAAAGAATAATCGCTGTTGATCCCAATATAATAACTTTCTTTCTCAATGATTATTCCCCCCTTCTTTAATATGGCCCATGAAAATCACCAATATCAATTTCCTTTAGATTATCCTTGAAGCGGTCAACATATAATTGTCCATTCGGTAAAATCACAGCGAAATTAACCTCTTTTAAATCTTTGATCCCTTGTGCTTGTAGTTGTTGCAACAACCATTCTTCAGTTTTATTCGCATTTTTTAAATTTTGATCGATAATAACTCCATCCATAATCACTTCAATCATTAAACCATTTTGTTTTGGTACGATTTGTAGATCGGATGATGTAATAGGTTCATATTCTGCCTTTTTTAAGACAGATAAATTTCCATTAGGTTCTAATAAAGCGAATTCTACCTGAGTAATGTCAAAAATATCTTTATCACGCAGTTGTGACATCAGTTCATCATAACGATATCGTAATTTTTCAAGGTTCTTTTCGAGAATCTTCCCATGTTGAATCAAAATTGTGGGTTGATCCCCCATTACTTTTGCTATCCAGCGTTGTTTTAAAGATATCTTTTGTAACCCCCAAACAAGAATGACCCAAGTTGCTAATGCTAACCATTGAGGAAAAGGTTTAATGGACAAATCGATACTCAGTGATGAAGCTGCGGATCCAATCGTAATCCCAGCGACATATTCAAACGCTGTAAGTTGACCAACTTGTTGTTTTCCTAATAATCTTGTGAAAATCAGTAATGTCATAAAGGCAATAATTGATCGAACAACCGACACGATAGTTTCATCCATAAAAAATCACCTCTACGGTTTTGGTTTTATATAATCATCGACAATTCCTAAATCTTTTTCTTCTGGCGATTTACGCTGTGCATGCATATCTTCATAGATTTTTGACCAGATGGTTTGTTGTTGTTGAGCGATATTCCCTTGATTGGTATCGTCATTTTGATCGATGATGAGATTGTTTCTTTCATCTAATACTGCCAAAGAAATGGTTTTTATCATTTGTTGATCATAGCCTTGAAGACTTAATCGATTGAGTAATTCTTTCGGTGACATCTTGATCTTGGCAAGATTATCATAGAGAATAACCCCGTCCATAATTAGAGGTACAGGAAGTCCTTCATAACTAGGAACATATGATATATCACTAGGGGTTAAAGGCCTTTTGCTTGAATTTGGAATAACACTTAGTTTACCCGTTTCTTCCAATATGGCAAATTCTACATCTTGAACATGGCTATAACCTTTTACTCGTAATTCTGCTAACATTTCGGATAATGTGATTTTCGCTTGACTCAATGCTTTTTCATCGATATTTCCATGGCGAACAAGGACAATCGGTTTTGCTTTAATCCCTTTACTTAGTCGATTTGATGTTTGTAAATAAGAATATAGAAAAAATGAGAAAACGATCACAAGTGTAGGAATAATAATTTCTGCAAAATGATCGGTCTTAATCGGTTCAGAAAGAATGTTGGTTAACATGAGAACGAGGAAAATATGAAAAGGAGACATTTCGCTAAAATTCCTCTTTGCTACCACTCGTAAGATAATAAAACCAATCGAAATCATGGTAAAGCTTATTCCAATGATTTTGAGCCATTCCATGAAAAAGGTTCCTCCTTCTATTCTTATCACTTTTAGATTTTGTTTTTTTACAAAAAAAATACCCTTTAGGATCAAACTTCCTAAAAGGGTAAGATGAATAAAAAAGAATGAAATTAAACCATCTTTTTCACGTCTAAATAGTAATCAATCTGTTCCTCTGACAGTATACCTTCCTCACGAACGACTTCTCTGATCGTTTTCCCTTTCGCATAAGCTTTTTTAGCAATTTCTGCTGCTTTGTCATAACCAATCGCTGGATTTAATGCTGTTGCTAATGCTAAGCTTTGTTCCATTAACTCATTACATCTTTTCTCATTGGCCATGATTCCTTTGACCGATCTTTCATTAAAGACCTTAATTCCATTACTTAATATTTGCAGTGAATGTAAAAGATTATAAGCGATCACAGGCATCATCACATTTAGCTCCAATTGTGAGGCTTGACCAGCTGAAGTAATGGTTGCATCATTACCAATCACTTGGCTACCAATCATATTCATCATCTCTGCCATGACAGGGTTTACTTTTCCTGGCATAATCGATGAACCTGGTTGGACAGGTGGCAAAGTAATTTCTGCTAGCCCTGTGCGCGGCCCCGAACTTAACAAACGCAAATCACTAGCAATTTTAATCAGATGAATCGCTAAGTTTTTCAGCGCCCCGCTTAATTTAATCGCACCTTGAGTATTTTGCATAAACATAAACCGGTTACTAGGATTTCGAAATGGGAATCCTGTAATCTCAGCTACCTTTTCAATCGCTAATTCGGAATATTTTGGATGAGCATTGATTCCCGTACCTACTGCATTTCCACCAAACCCAATCTGATATAGTAAGTCTAAGCTCTCTAGGATCGTCTTTTTCGCTTCAACCAAGGTTTCTTTATATCCATAAAACTCTTGGCCTAATCTCATGGGCACCGCATCTTGTAGATGAGTTCGTCCTGATTTAATAATATGATAAAAATCTCTACCTTTTTGTTCTAACGTCTCAATTAATCCATCTAACTCTGGAATGAGATCATGATACACCGCTTCTACCGCTGCAATATTAATCGCCACATGAATGGTATCATTGGTTGACTGAGCCATATTGACATGATCATTTGGATGGACAATCGATGTATCTCCTTTTTCACCGCCCATAAGCTCGATTGCTCGATTTGCGATGACTTCATTGGCATTCATGTTCTGTGATGTACCAGCCCCTGCTTGATAAACATCAACCACAAATTGGTGATCCCATTTTCCTTCAATCACTTCTTCAGCCGCTTTCATGATAGCTTCGGCTAGTCGCTGATCTAAATCACCTACCGTAGAATTTGCATAAGCTGCAGAATACTTAATAATTCCTTGAGCGCGAATAAATCGACGTGGTAAACGTAGCCCACTAATTGGAAAATTTTCGATCGCCCTTTGTGTTTGTGCGCCGTAATAAGCATCCTTTGGAACTTTTACTTCCCCTAATGAATCCCTCGAAATTCGAAATTCGCCTTGCATCATAAACCCTCCTCACCTTATTCTTTAGCATCTATATTCTTTTTTCTTTCATTATGAATAACTTCCACTATTTTATACAAAAAGAGTTGTTTTTCTTTCATATTAACAAAAGAATAGTTAGAAAGTTAGAATTGGAGTGTTTTTTCTGACACTTTTACTTTTATGATAAAAATACAAGACATTTCTTCTTAGTAAGGGAGCTATTGCTTTAAAATCTTAACTTTCTTTATACGTTCAAACAGATTTCCTTATGTTAAAATGAAAGAAGTACATACAATCTCTATTTTAGGAAAGATGGTGAAAGAATTGAATCGAGAACAATCAGAACGATATTATCAAGAAGCCTTAGATGTGATTGTAGGGGGAGTAAATAGTCCCTCTCGCTCCTATAAAGCTGTAGGTGGAGGAACCCCTACTTTTTTTGCAAAAGCAAAAGGACCATATATGTGGGATGTTGATGGAAACCGTTATATTGATTATCTAGCAGCTTACGGCCCACTTATCTTAGGACATGGACATCCAAAACTGGTTGAAGCAATTTCCCAAGCAGCGATGGAAGGAACATTATATGGCACCTCTACACCTTGGGAAGTACAATTTGCCACGATGATTCGTGAAGCCATTCCATCGATGGAAAAAATCCGTTTTGTGAATTCCGGTACTGAAGCTGTAATGACAACGATTCGTGTTGCAAGGGCATTCACAGGGAGAACAAAAATCATTAAGTTTGAGGGTTGTTATCATGGACATTCCGATCTTGTCTTAGTTGCAGCCGGTTCAGGTCCTGCTACTTTGGGAATTCCTGATAGTGCTGGTATCCCCCAAAGTATTGCTAATGAAGTAATCACCGTTCCTTTTAATAATATTGAAGCATATGAAGATGCATTAAAAAAATGGGGTCATGAAATCGCAGCTGTATTGGTGGAACCGATCGTTGGTAACTTTGGCATCGTCAAGCCGAAACCAGGATTTTTGGAGAAAGTGAATGAACTCACTCATCAATATGGAGCATTAGTGATTTATGATGAAGTCATTACCGCTTTTCGCTTTCATTATGGTGGTGCTCAAAATCTTTTAGATGTGATTCCTGATATGACCGCATTAGGTAAAATTATTGGTGGTGGTTTGCCGATTGGTGCCTATGGTGGACGAAAAGAAATAATGGAACAAGTGGCACCGCTTGGTCCTGCGTATCAAGCGGGAACGATGGCAGGAAATCCTGCTTCAATTCGCGCAGGAATTGCTACATTAGAAGTTTTATCGGAAAGACATTGGTATGCGCAAATGGATCATCTAGGCGCTCAATTAGAAGAGGGAATTCTTCATTCAGCAAAAAAATATGGCCATAATATTGTAATCAATCGTCTTGGTGGAGGATTTACCGTTTATTTTACCAATCATACCGTAGAAAATTATCAAGATGCTAAAACAACAGATACTGAGAAGTTCGCAAGATTTTTTAAAGGATTACTTGACGAAGGAATATTAATCGCTCCTTCCAAATATGAAGCTTGGTTCTTAACCATTGCACATACGCAAAAAGATATTGACGATACTTTGCAAGCGGTTGATCGAGTCATGTCCAAACTATAAACTACACCGTTTTGCATAATTTTTGTATAAGCAAGGTGGAGAATTTACCACCTTGTTTTTTATTTTACTGTTATGACAGCGTTTACTATTTTTTATAAAGCGCTTTCATTGAATAAAAACGCTTTCAAATGCATAAAAAACCGAAAAATGTATTGTATTCTTGCTAAATCCGTGATATGCTTTATTTAATTTTCAGAATAATTATTTTTCCTACCATTATCTATGTAACTAATTCAAATTTTGTAGGAGGTGTTTATGATGATGAAACAAGAGCATAACCAAAAGAATTTTTCAAACCTCCTTTATGAGGAACATGACAGTTGTGGTATTATTGCAGTTATTGAAAAAAATGGAAATCCAACCAATCTGAATCTAATGAAAACGATTGATGCTTTGGTAAAAATGGAACACCGTTCCGGATTTATCAATGGTGAAGGAGATGGTTCTGGAGTTCTCACAGATATTCCAAGGAAATTATGGGCTGCGAAACTACAAAAACATAACATATCCCCTCAATTCGCCTATGATCCAAATTTTGTTGTTGCACATATTTTTATAGATCGTGAGATCAATTCAATTGTTCAAGAACAAGCAGAAATTCGCAAAAAATTTGCGAACCATCAATTCGATATCTTGTTAGAAGAAGAAGGTAAGGTTCATTCCCAATATCTAGGGCCTAATGGTAAAAGAAATGAACCTTTGTTTTGGCAAATTGCTGCGATTTACCGGTCTAATTCGGAAATCAGACCTATATTGTTTCAATTGATGACAGAAATTGAACAAGAGAAACTGGTGCATGTCGCATCACTCAGTCAATATTCTGCTGTCTACAAGGTAATGGGTGCGGCTAATGTTTTAAAAGAATATTTTCATGATTTAGGAGATCCATTGTTTGAATCACGAATGACAATTGGCCATAATCGTTATTCTACCAATACATTATCTCATTTCTTTCGTGTCCAACCTTTCTCTTTATTAGGGCATAACGGAGAAATCAATACTATTCAACGTCTCCGCGATGAAGCAACGATGTTAAATATCCCATTGGTATATGGAGGTAGTGATTCACAAGATCTAAATCGAATTATAGAAGGCTTAATGACCAAATATAATTTTTCTCTGTTTGAAGTGATGGAAATCATCTTCCCACCGATCTATAACGAAATTCGTCGTGTCAATGAACAACTTCAAGACCTATATACCTTTATGAGACATTTATGGGGGCCATTTGCTCAAGGCCCAGCTGGTATTGTTTCTCGCTTCGAAAATCAAGGATTGTTTAGTGTTGACGCTCTAGGATTGCGGCCTTTGTGGAAAGTAGAAACCGAGGATACATTGTACTTTTCCTCTGAACAAGGCATTATCCCCGCCCAAGAGATGATCAATGACCCTAAACCTCTTGCTCCAGGGGAGAAAATTGGGGTTATTCTGACGAACGATTCACCGATACAGGTAATTCCCCATCATGAATTACAACAAATGAATCTGAATAACCTAGCAAAACGCTTTCCAATCCATGATTATCGCAATAAATTAGAACCTCCTCATTTTATAGATCATGTATTTGCTCTTCCGCAATTCGCTGAGATATCCAATGGTATTTACCTTCACTTTGGTTGGGAAAAAGAACATATTGATCTAGCAAAACAAATGGCTAAGACAGGAAAAGAACCAATACGTTCTCTTGGCTACGATGGAAGTTTGGCCATCTTATCGAAAGAACGGGTTAATCTATCGGATTTCTTAAAAGAGACAGTTGCTGTGGTAACGAATCCCGCAATTGATCGTGAAAGAGAGATTGAACATTTTTCAACGAGAATGATCATAGGTGGCCGAGAAGACTTTACCCCTCATCAAGTAGGAGATATCTCTTTTGAAATACGAACACCGATTTTACTTGAAGGGGAAATCGCACAAGATATTGTCGAAGAATTGGGAACGACTTCGTTAGAAAAAATCATCAACTATTTTTCCAATCTATCACCAAACTATATCGCTACTTTATCCTTAAGTTTTAATAAGAATCAAACGATAAAAGAGCGTTTAGATGAATTAAATCGAGAAGCAGTTGAAGCTGTAAAAAATGGGGCAAAAATCCTTTTTCTTGATGATGAACTTTTGTATTCCAGTAAAAACTATTTGTGGCTTGACCCCCATTTAGCAGTTTCTTCTGTAGATATTGCCTTACGGGAAAAATTAGAGTACGGAGAGAGTCTCCGTAGAAAAGTGAGCATTATTTTACGTTCCGCATCCATTCGTCATCTCCACGATCTAGTAACAGCGATTGGTTTAGGAGCAGATGCCGTTTCTCCTTATCTTTTATTTGCTACTGTCGCAAAAGAAGGGAATCAACAAGCAATTAAAAACATGTATGACAGTTTAAATAAAGGAATTGAGAAAGTCATCTCTACTTTAGGAATTCACGAATTAAGGGGTTATGAGCGTTTATTTTCCGCGATTGGACTTCATGATGAAATTGCAAAAGTCTTAAATATAACGAATTTTTATGGGAATGATCAAACGGGCTATTCCTTCTCCCAGCTTGAGGAAAGTGCAAAACAACGACAGATTGACCTCTATGCTGATGCACCAAGAATCACAAATCATTTCCATTTAATCCCAAGAATCTGGAAATCGATTCAACAAGTTGCAAATGGAACAATTGCTTACGAGGAATATTCACAAAAACTGACGGAATTAGAAGAAGATCATCCTATTTCCCTACGCCATCTTTTAGATTTTCGAACGATTGAAAAGGCAACCCCTATCGATAAAGTGAATATAGGAATTGGCCAGCATTCCTATCCTTTTGTCATTAGTTCGATGTCTTTTGGTTCCCAAAGTGAAACTGCATTTCGCGCTTATGCTGAAGCCGCATACCAATTGAATATGATGAGTTTAAATGGTGAAGGTGGAGAAATAAAGGATATGTTAGGAAAATATCCTAACCACCGTGGAATGCAGATTGCTTCAGGAAGGTTTGGGGTAAATATTGAATTAATCAACTCTTCCCATTGGATTGAAATCAAAATTGGCCAAGGGGCTAAACCTGGCGAAGGTGGACACTTACCTGGTAGTAAAGTAACGGAAAAAGTAGCTGCAGCAAGAAATGCTACTCCAGGTAGCGACTTAATCTCGCCTTCTAACAATCATGATATCTACTCTATTGAAGATCTCGCGCAAATTATCTCCGAATTAAAGACGGCCAATCGATTTGCTAAGATTATTGTGAAAGTACCTGTTGTGCCAAATATCGGTACGATTGCAGTAGGAATCGCTAAAGCAGGTGCAAACGTGATTTCTCTGAGTGGTTATGATGGTGGAACTGGAGCTGCAAGAGCCCATGCCATCCAACATGTTGGCTTACCAGTTGAAATTGGGGTAAAGGCTGCACACACATCTTTAATCGATGCTGGATTGCGAGAAACCGTTGAGATATGGGCGGATGGTGGAGTTAGAAGTGGAAAAGATGTCGTCAAACTAATTCTCCTAGGAGCAAATCGAGTTGGGTTTGGAACATTGGCGATGATGGCAATTGGGTGTACGGCTTGTCGCGGTTGTCATTTAGATACCTGTCATGTAGGTATTGCGACACAAATTGAGTCGATCACTGAAGCAATTACAAGAGGGGTCAAACGTTTTACTCCTAGACAGTATGAACTAGCTATTGAACAGTTGGTTCGCTTATTCCAAGCAATCGGACATGAGGTTAAGGTACTGACAAGTCAACTCGGTGCTACTCATTTGCAAGACTTGGTTGGACGTTCAGATTTACTCATCCAACATCGTCTTAAAGATCGGATCGATCTAACACCATTAATCCAATCCATACCAATCAAAGAACGACTTGTGCAAATGAATCAGCAAGAAACTCAACTTTCAGTTGCTGCTGGTGCCGAGCAGATGGATCCAGAAGTAGTCACTGCCTATCACAATTTTGAATTGAGTTCGAGGTGGATCAATAGTACTCATCGAATGATCGGGAGTCGGATCTCAGGTGATCGGGTACGTCCTCATCTTGATGGCAGCTATCGGGCTTTTCCCCCTGTGAAATTATCATTTAAGCATGGTTCTGTAGCTGGAAATGGTCTTGCTTCTTATCTAGCTGCTGGTGTAAACATCCGAATACATGGTGGCGGACAAGATGGAATGGCGAAAACGGCTTATGGTGGTAAAGTAACCATCCTCAAAACAAAAAATAAAAATGGAGTTTATATTAATGGCTCTGTTGGGAAAAGTTGTTGTTATGGTGCTCAGAAAGGACTCTTTATTATCCAGGGAAATGCAGATTCACGAGCAGGAATCAGACTTTCTGGTGCTGATGTAATTATCGGCGGAGAAATTACTTCACCCATTCAAGACCATCTCGGAGCAATCGGAGAACGAGCCAATATTAAAGGATTTGCTTTTGAATACATGACCAACGGTCGTGCTGTGGTCCTTGGTGATCCTGGTCCATGGATTTGCTCTGGAATGACTGGTGGGGTTGTCTACCAACGCCTTGTACCAGAGTTTGGATTGGATCAACAAGCGATAGAACGAAGGATTGCAAAAGGTGCATCAGTCATGATTCTTCCTCTGGATGAAAAAGGAAGAAATGATTTAACTGAATTGTTGAGTGAATACGTGATTCAATTATCAAAATCGGGTCAAAACGAAGCTGCAGCCAAAGTGAGTCACCTCCTAGAAAACCTTGATCAACATTTTGTTCGAATCATCCCGAAAAAAGAGGCGATTCTATCCGTTGATACCACAGAATAATGAAAAAGAGGCATTCGCCTCTTTTTCATTTTGCGATAAGCTTGTAAAGATAAAACAATCTATTGATTTCAACGATTGAATTGATATAATAATTTAACGAATTGATAATAAAACAACTTGACAGAAAGGTTTTATGAATGAAAATAGGCGCTAGAATTTTAAAAACGGGAATCACGCTGGTTTTTGCAATTTTACTTACTCGGTTATTTCATTTACAACCGGAGATTTTCGCTGCGATCGCAGCTACTCTTGCGATTCAACCATCTGTTTACCGTTCTTGGCGATATGGGGTTGAACAAGTACAATCCAATCTAGTTGGCGCTACGGTAGCTACACTTACTGCAACATTTCTAAGTTCAAATCTCATTATCACCGCTTTTGTTGTCATGATTGTCATTGGAATCAACCTTCAATTACGTTTTGAACGAAGTATTCCATTATCGATTGTAACTGTGTTATCGATTATGGAAGGAAGCCAACAAGAACACTTTTTTTATTTTGCCGTCGACCGTTTCTTACTCATTTTAATTGGAATCTTTGCAGCTATTCTCGTTAATAGTTTATTGTTCCCGCCACGATATGAACAAAAATTAACGAAAAAATTAAAGAATATTGAAGAACAAATGGCATCTATATTAAGAATTGTGCTCGATAAAGAAAAAAATGAACAAACCATTAAGCAAACATTAGATTCAATCCAAGATGAACTACAAAAATTATGGGAGTTTTATCATTTTGAAGAGGAAGCCAAAAGTTATCTAAAAAGAAGATTCCCTTTCTCTTCCTCCCGAAAATTGGTCATTTTTAAGAATATGTTGAAGACAGCGCAAAATGGTATCGAATTGATTTATATGGTACAAAAATATCAAAATATCCTATATTCCCTTGAAGATCATGTTCAACAACTTTTTAAAGAACAACTGCTCTATTTGGCTTATTATCAGGATAAAATTTATTCGAAATACGGTGGAAAAATTAACCCATCTTCTCATCATACACTTGATCCTGTTTTACACGATAATCTTTGGACACTATTTCAAGAGATACGTCAGTTAACTACAAATGAGCATAGCATTCTTGAACTCGTCACATTGTTCGGATCGATTCAGGATTATGGTAGACGCCTTGATCATTTAGAACGGTT
This sequence comes from Tepidibacillus fermentans, assembly GCF_004342885.1. Taxonomy (NCBI): domain Bacteria; kingdom Bacillati; phylum Bacillota; class Bacilli; order Caryophanales; family Bacillaceae; genus Tepidibacillus; species Tepidibacillus fermentans. The sequence goes on along the minus strand of NZ_SMAB01000008.1, from coordinate 77,478 downwards.
AATTGATAGTTATTATACCCATCATATCTAAACAACTTTACGTTACAAACGTTCGTCAAATAGAGATAAGAAGTCTGATAGAAAAGAAAATGTTTGAGAGATACAGAAAGGGGGGGCCTATTTATGGGTGAATTTCCAAAAGGAATGAAGGACGGTTTGCCCATTGCAATTGGCTATTTGCCTATTGCCTTAACCTTTGGAATTCTTTCTGTGCAAACAGGGTTAACACCACTTCAGGCAACGGGAATGTCCATTTGGGTTTTTGCTGGAGCAAGCCAATTTATTGCCATTAATCTTCTTCAATCCCATGTACTCATAACGGAAATTATTCTTACCACATTTATTTTAAATCTTCGTCATCTTTTGATGAGTACTTCTCTTTCAAGAAAATTACAAACTGGCCCTTTTTTAAGTTCATTACTCTCTTTTGGAATTACCGATGAAACTTTTGTTGTAGCGAGTGTCAACCAAGAAAACACTTCGATTTCTCCATCCTATTTTTTGGGACTTGCACTAACTGCTTATAGCGGTTGGGTTTTTGGCACTTTTATTGGCAGTTCTTTTTCAGAACTGATTCCTAAGGATTGGGCAACAGGAATGAGCATCGCATTATATTCCATGTTTATTGGTTTACTCGTACCTTCTATGAAGAAGTCTAGGAAAATCTCGTTTATTGCGATTCTAGGGGGACTATTAAGTTGGGGATTAACTCTCGTATTTCCACAACTTTCAAATGGATGGGTAATTATATTGTCAACAATTATTGCTGCAACAATTGGTTCAATTTTACCTGTTGAAGAGGTGAAATCTTCATGAAAATATGGGTCTTAATCTTTGGGATGTTCCTCGTTACGTTCATTCCCCGAATGTTTCCCATGTTGTTTAAACGATTAAAGTTTCCCCATTGGTTCAATCATTGGTTAACATTTGTCCCTTATGCAATTTTAGGAGCGTTAATTTTCCCTGGAATTATGACCGTAGACCCTCAACATGTTTTTTTCGGTCTAGTTGCTGGTCTGGTGGCCTTTCTAATCGCTTGGTTTTATCAAAATTTGATCGTCATCGTTCTTGGAAGTTTTCTAACAATGATGATTTTACAGTGGATGTATTCATAGATGGAATGATGTTACATAATCTCTCTCTACAATTGCGCCTAATTTAGATTCCCCTATCACCTGAAAATGAAAATGATTAATTGGTTCATATTTGGGAACTTTTAATTCTGCCAAAACCTCTCTTTGAGAGGTTTTTTTTAATTGATGGATAGGAATTGGTTCAATTCTTTTATGTTTTTGAGAATCTGTAATTACATGGATGGAAATCTGATCCCGTTTCCAATCATCAGGTATTTGTATGCTGAATTGTAGAGTAGCAAGACCTTGACAAATATCTTCCTTTTTGATCCGGATTGCTTCCTCCTTTAAAGACGTAAAGGAAGAAATGAGAAAATAGGCATTCCTTCCATGATCATGAATTTGTATTTTCCATTTTCCTTGCTTTGGGTTTGGGACTTGAAAGTAATATAGATGAGTATTTGGAAAAAATGGAACATCAGTAACAAACCCCTTATATTCTAGTTCTTCTTTTTTTCCATCAGGTGAATGGGCTTCGATCCTCAGATTCTTTGAAGAGCTTAACAGTTGAATCCAGAATTCCCTTTCCGCTGGAGGAACCAGTAGTTCAACCTCCTTTTGTTGAAAACTTGTATATCCACCATGCAGTAAACAAGGCTGAACAATTTTTGCTCTTGTTTGGCTATGCCTAGTCATACGACGGATTGAATAATCTCCTTCGATTAATTCTTCGAGCAACGGAAATGTTGCCGTTCCTAAACGAATATTATCATGGTTCCAATACCCTAGAATCGACTTCGAATATGGTAACATCGCATCCTTAGCGACGACTACTCCATCATTCTCCCCATACTGTTTTAAGTATTTTCCACCCATTGATAAGATCGAATTCAATTGTTCTGCTTGATCTACACCAACAAGTGTAAAATGAGGAATAGAATGCGTGCGGATCTGCGAATCCATGTCAGAACGAAGTTTCTCCATGTAGCCTGTCTGCATTTGAAATGTGCCTTTATCAAGAAAACCAGTCATTCGAGCCAAAGCTTTCGCCTTAGGACTAAAAGCCAAATCTGCTAACGGCGAACCATAATGGGGAGTACCTAACGTGATTAGCGATTGAACATATGGATAGACTTTATAATGAAATAAAGCTACCTGTGAATCAATCCCACCTTTGCTATGAGCGACAATCGCTAACTTTTTCTGGCCGAAAAGGTGATAAATTTCTTTCAGCTGTGTCGCAAGCAATTGTCCATTCTCCCAGATTCCATATTTTCTCGTACTTAAATCAACAAAAGCAGTGGGATGACCATATGATGAGGCTAATTCATACATATCGTTTTTCCCGTAATAATTGGTTCTTGTAAACCATTTTTTTGCATGGCTATGTAAACCATGGACAAAAACAATGGGGGTTTTTTGAGTTTGACGATCATAAATCCCGAGGTAATAATTTCCTCTTGTTCCAAAGGGATTTTTCCTCATCAATCTAGGAACCTGTATTTTCATTTTCCCACCCCTTTCACATCAATTCATTTTCTATATTCTATGGTATTTTCGGGGTTAGCGTTAATTTTTTTATCTCCTAGCACGATCAACTACTCGATCCACAGAAGATCAATGACTTGTTTGTATGCTTTGGGGAACGAAAGCTTTTCAATCTCCGATTGGTTCATCCAATTCCAATTCTTTGACTGTTTTGATATATTTGCTAAAGGTTGTGAATCATCCACCCTATAGATCACCAATTTCCATTTCAGATGGCTAAAGATATGATCGATCGTCATCCATGGTTGATTCAAGGTCAACTCGATTCCGAACTCTTCTTTTATTTTCTCTTGCCATTCTTGATTCGACAAAGGATTTTCACTTTCTAAAGAAGGCAATTCCCACATATTGGCTAATAGCCCATCGCTTGGTCGTTTTACGAAAGCTACCTTACCCTCTTTTTGCATGATAAGTCCTACCCGATAAACGATTTTTTGGCCTTTCTTTTTTGCTTTGACCGGTAATTGATCCTGGTTCCCTTCTTTCCTCCCTTCGCAAAAATCCATCACAGGGCATAACAAGCACAAAGGAGATTTAGGTGTACAAACAGTAGCACCTAATTCCATCAATGCTTGGTTAAAATCAGAAGCGGCATGGTCAGGAATCAACTCTTTTACTTTCTCTTCGATTATTTTCTTCGTTTTCATCTTTGATATATCTTCAAAAGAATTTAATAATCTTGAGAAAACCCTTAACACATTTCCGTCAACTGCTGGTTCCTTTTTTCCATAGGCAATACTTAGAATCGCTCCCGCCGTGTACGAACCAATACCAGGGATTTTTAGAATCTCTTCTTTATCATCAGGTACTTTCCCACCATACTTTTCCCGTACCTCTTTGACTCCTTGATGAAGATTTCTTGCCCGTGAATAATATCCTAATCCTTCCCAAGCCTTTAGAACCTCTTCTTCTTTCGCTTGTGCCAAATCTTCTACCGTAGGAAATTGTTCAATAAATTTTTCGTAATAGGGAATCGCCGTTTCTACTCTCGTTTGCTGCAACATGATTTCAGATACCCATATATGGTAAGGGTCTTGATCTTTTCTCCATGGAAGATCTCGTTTTTGTTGCCTAAACCATCTAAGTAATTGTTCTTGAAAACGTTCAATATCCATGAATACCATCACCTTTTCTATCGTTTAGATAAATGGTTGAGAGAGTTACTTCTCGTCTATAATAATGGATAGAATGAATATTAAGGAGGTAGAGTTGGTGGATACTGGAACTCATTTTGTCATTGGCGTAAGTTTAGCAGGTCTCGCCCATTTCGATCCAGTGGTTCAATTTCAGCTCTTATTCGCACAAGCAGTCTTAATGGGTACAATTGCCGGATCACAGGCTCCTGATTTGGATGGTATCACTCGCTTTTTTGGTGGAACCGCGAATTATATCAAACATCATCGGGGAATTTCCCATTCTTTGCCCTTTTTATTGATTTGGCCAAGTCTCATCACATTTGTGATCCAATTTTTTTATCCAAATATACCGATTCCCCATTTATGGTTGTGGACGTTTTTGGCCGTTTTTCTCCACGTTTTACTCGATATATTGAATGCGTATGGCACCCAAGTATTGCGTCCTTTTTCCGAAAAATGGATTGCTCTCAATGTAATGAACATTTTTGACCCTTTTATTTTTCTAACCCATATTTTAGGTATCTTTCTATGGATCACGAATATCGGGCGACCTGTTACCGTCTTTATCCTTGTCTACCTCATTACTTTTACTTATATTGGGTGGAGATTCATCACTCATCATAACTTATTAAAAAAAATAAAACTAGAGAAGAAGTTAGAGGGAAATGTAACCCTACTTCCTACCATCCGCTGGTCTGTTTGGAATCTTATCGAAGAATTACCACAAAAATATCGTATGGGAGTTCTCCGAAATCGAAACATAGAATGGGTAGATGAAAAAATAAAAATAGAGGAGCATCCCTCTATTCGGTCTGCCAAACAAGATCCAAAAGTCCGAAACTTCCTCTATTTTACTAATTATGCCTATCCCACTTGGAAAAAAACAGACTATGGCTATGAAGTAAAATGGATCGATTTACGGTATCGTTTCCAGGATCATTACCCTTTTTTGGCGATTGTTTTATTAAATGAATCCTATCAAATTATCGATTCCTATGTAGGTTGGGTCTATAATCAAAAACAATTATCAAAAAAGATCGAGTCCCTACTAAGTTTACATAATACATAAACAGTTTGCAACGATTCACCGATATAAAGCGTTAATTTATTAATATTATTGTAATATTCCTTTTTTTTGTAATATAATTAGTTTACATAATATGATTGAATTTTTACAAACTCTGCATTATGATAGAAGCGGTATTTAAATTCAATGTAATACACAAGGGGGTAATATAAATGAAAAGAAAACAAATGATTTCCATTTTCATGGTCGCATTATTGATCGTGATGGCAATTTCTTTTTCTGGTTGTAATCAAGCAAATCAAAACCAGGCTGGACAACAAGATATGGAAAAAGTAAAATCCGACGTAAAATCTGCTGTACTAGTCGCCGAGAACAAATTAACTCTTATTTTTGAACCTAATGATAATGATGTTCTCGTGGCAAAACCACGTTACAAAACACTAGATGATGTAAAAAAATTCTTAACCGGATATTATACTGAACAAATGGCACAAAAATTAGTGGATAGCTATGTAAAAATGGAAAAAGTAGGTGATACAGAAGTACCTGTATTGCAACTATCTGAGGATTATGTGAAATTAGAAAGCCAACAAGCAGATGTAAAAGTAGAAAATAATAAAGCAACTGTTTCTTTTACTGATAATGGAAAGACCGTTACATATGGTTTAATAAAACAAAATGATCAATGGATCGTGAATTCAAAAGAAGTAAAATAAATATGAAGATAGATCAAAAGGTGACTCAATTTGAGCCACCTTTTGTCTGAATTAGTTTTGACTTTTATTATTTTTTCTTTGCTTCTTCAAAACGGCGATTTACATCGTCCCAGTTAATGATATTCCATAGTGCATCTACGAATGCCGCACGTTTATTTTGATATTTGAGATAGTAAGCATGCTCCCAAACGTCCATGACAAGTACAGGAACAACACCCCAAATGGTTAAGTCTTGATGCTTTTCTGCTTGAAGAACCACTAATTGTTCAGCAGTACGATCCCATCCTAAGATTCCCCAACCGGAACCTTCTACCGCTACAGTAGCTGCAGACATTTGCTTTTTAAATGCTTCAAAACTACCAAAATCTTTTTGAATTTGCTCAGCAATTGCTCCAGTAGGTTCGCCCCCACCATTAGGAGTTAAATTCGTCCAAAAAATACTGTGTAAATAATGACCAGAACCATGGAAAGCTGCTTCTCTTTCCCAATGTTTAATTAGGGCAAAATCACCAGTTTGACGTGCTTCTTCTAATTTCTCCATCGCTTTATTTAAGCCATCCACATATCCTTTATGATGGATATCATGGTGTAAACGAACGGTTTGCTCATCATAGTGTGGTTCTAATGCATTATAATCATATGGTAGTGGTGGTAATTCAAATTTTTTCATTGATACATACCTCCTCAAAAATATGTAAGATCTTACCTTAATTTAATGTTGCCTACTCCTTTATAAAATATACAAATAGATGTGGTAAAACTTACCTTTCTTTCATTATGCACGATTTATTTTATAAAGTCAACTAAAAAGTATATAAAGTGTATTTATTGTAAAAAGTTATTTTGTATGCAAACTTTCGATGTTTTACGATCAAATCATTTCTTTCATTTACCGTGTATAGAAAATGGAGAGTTTAGAAAAAATATTATGTGAATAATAAATATTCCTAAAATTTAAAAAATAACTTGAATACCTTTTCTGTAATAAAGTAAAATTAAATTGAGAACATCTCTTCATAAAGGGGGGATTATTCATGTGGGTGGTCTACAAAGACGTTTATCAGGCAAAAAAAGGCGAAAAGTTGATTCAAAGAGACATTGTGAAGAAATTTAACAAAAAAGAACATGCTGAGGATCTTTTACATCAATTACTAAACGAAAATGTACTGGAAAATGTGGATTATTCGATTGAACAAGTGAATACCATATTGTAGAATTTGCCCATCTAGAACCCTAGATGGGTTTTCATTTGAGGCTATTCGTTTTGTGCCAATTTTTCCATCATCTTTTCTACTTTTTCTACATATTTTGCGAGTTCCTGTAATGCTATGGATTGTTCATTTGCTTTTTGTTCATTGGTTTGAACATCGAGCAAAATTTTTGTGAACACTTGGTTTACTTGTTCAAGGGTTTGCTGAATCTCTTTGACCGAATCTTCACTATTGCTTGCTAATTTACGAATTTCATTGGCCACTATCGAGAAACCTCTACCTGCTTCTCCTGCCCTAGATGCTTCGATCGCCGCATTTAAGCCAATCAATTTACTTTGTGAAGCAATCTCACGGATAATTTTTAAGGCGATGGACACGTCTTTTATCTGTTTTTCTCCTCTCGCAACTTCATTTGAGGCTTGTTTACTAAAAGCAGCGAAATCTTCCGAGCTAGCTGCTAATTCCTCAATTGTCGCTGCCATATTCTGAAGTTGCCCATACACTTCTTCTGCAGCTTTTTGTTGTTTTATCATTTGTTCATGGTTCTTTAGCCATAAAACTACAGTCCGAGCAGCGATACGAACAATCGGTTTTATAGCATGCGGGTCACCTGTCATTCCAATCACACCAATTCGTTTTCCTTCGTATTCGATCGGAAGATTTGCTCCCGCCCGAACTCCCTGTAATTGGGCAGCTTCTTCTTCTGTAACCAATGCTTCATCGATTAAGCCTAACATAATCTGTTTCGCACTTTCATGGACCGTTCCAATTCTCTCAGGGCGTGTAGATGCTGTAATGATCCCTTTTTCCCCCATAATATTGACATGCTGTCCAGTTTCTTCATAAAGAATCTGAACAATTTCATCAAAAAAGCCTTCTTTCTCAAAGGCAAAATCACTCATTGTCAGATTTCTCCTCCCTATCGTTTTTTATATACTTTAAAAATTGTAACGAAACAAAATTGAACATTCATTATATAAAGTAACAAAAAAAAGAGGGACCAATTTCCCTCTTTTTTAGTACGATGCATAAAAACGAACTGAGAAAAAGATACCAATTTCAGAAATAAAATCCATTATTTTGTAAAAATATGATCCCCTATTTTAAGAATTTGTGGCCTTGACCAAATCCAAGCAGATGTTGCTGTTTTTGGGTTAAAGTAATATAATGTACCTTGGGATGGATCCCATCCCCTTACAGCATCTAACGCTGCTAATCGGGCCGTTTCATTTGGGGTTAACCAAAATTGACCGTCGCTAACGGCTGTAAAAGCTCCTTCCTGAAAAATAACTTCTCGAAGAGTATTTGGGAATTGCTTCGAATCGAGACGATTAAGAGCAACAGCTGCAACTGCGACTTGACCTTTATATGGTTCGCCGCGAGCCTCACTGTATACTAAATGGACCAATAGATTAAACTCATTTTGTGATAAACTGTGTTTTTTTAATACCTTCCAAGTGATTGGACCGACTATTCCATCGGCCGTAATTCCATAATCGGATTGAAATTTTTTAACCGCATTGATGGTTTGATAACCATAGTAACCGTCAATCTTTACTAGATAATTCAGCTGTTTTAAACGATATTGTAAGTCCCACACATCACCATTACTACTTCCATACTTTAAAATGGATGGTGATTGGGCATTGGCTACATGGTTTATTGGAATGAATGTGAAAGCTAACGTCAAAATCAAGATAGGAATAAATATCTTTTTTAATTTATTGTTCATGACGAAATTCTCCTTTCTTACTTAAGCTTTATGGCCACTTTTTCTGGTCTTTAGGCACTAAGTAATAGGGAAGACTCGTCCATAAGTTTACATAATACATCCGATGATATCAATATAAGTTTTTTGGCATCCTTGAGAAAAGTTACATAATTTTTACAAATAAATACAGAAAGGTAGAAAACAAGCATGAATGTTAGATGGCTTAAAAGATGGGTAAAACGCTATCTTTTTATCATTATCGGTACATTTCTTGTTGCCATCGGATTGGAAACATTTCTCATTCCCAATCAAATCATTGATGGTGGCATTATCGGTATATCAATTATCTTTAGTGAACTTACTAATTACCCGCTTGGAATCTTTATTGTACTATTAAACATTCCTTTTTTGTTTGTTGGATACAATCAGATTGGAAAAACGTTTGCGATCACAACACTCGTTTCGGTAGGTTTTTTATCCTTATTTGTTTCTTATGTAGACGATTTTAACGTAGTTACAGGAGATATGTTTCTGGCTACCATTTTTGGCGGCATTATTTTAGGAGCAGGTGTAGGTCTCATTATCCGAAATGGCGGGTCCCTTGATGGAACAGAGATCATTGCTATTTTAGCCAATAAACGCTTTGGCTTTTCCGTTGGTGAGATTGTCATGTTTTTTAATGTTTTTATTATGACTGGAGCAGGTCTTGTCTTCACATGGGAAAGTGCTATGTATTCATTAGTTGCTTATTTTATTGCTTTTAAAACGATTGATATTGTGATTGCTGGTATTGATGAATCAAAGTCAGTCACGATTATTTCGGATCAACCTAATGAGATTGCAGAAAAAATTATCGCTAGACTTGGCCGAGGAGTGACTCACATTTATGGAAAAGGCGGTTATACGAAAGAAGACAAGGAATTATTATATGTCATCGTCACAAGACTAGAGGTGGCAAAATTAAAATCAATTGTAGAAGAAATAGATCCTAATGCTTTTGTTGCGATTGAACATGTCAATGATGTGATGGGTGGAAGATTCCAGAAGAAATCCATCCATTAAAGAAACTTCTATCGAAGTCATCATCGATCAATGGAACAATTAGCGCAAAATAATCGTTTTGCCGAGTTTATCATGGTGAAATACATTGATCTTTACAGATTTTAAGGTTGAATCAGCTATAATAGTTTTCTAAATGTTGCCGATGAAATCAAAAGTCTTCGTATTGATGTTGACTATTTGAGTGAAAAAGCAGGAAAGCACGATGTTGAAATCAACAAACTAAAGAAAAGATTAGAATTGTAATAGACTTTTTTGAAAGAAATAACCACCCTATATAAATAAGGTGGTCTTCTTGTTGAATTACCCTGTTGTAAATTCCTAATAAACTCGTTCCTCCCTCCCCCGCTCCAACCTGCATTCTTCCGTCCCCATTTCTTCCCATTTGAAATAAACATTTGCACACATCGCCCATTTTTCACGCATTTTTCCTCCTTTTTTCTCCATGTTTTTCCTCTCTCCGTCAACACTTTATTTTCGAATTTGGAAGATTTCGGATCATGAAAAAAGGAAAAGGCTTGAGACATCGGCATTTGTCCCTTTTCCATTCCATTTCCTCACGGCAGGACTTTATTCTTTTTCGGCAATGGTTTGTTTTTAAAAGCAGAAGTTTATTTTTGGTTTACATAGTAAAGAGGACAAGGGAAAAGGATCAAGGATTATTAATGTAACCGATGTGACCGCTAAATAAAACTGGACAGAATTCGATTGATTAAATTGAACAGTTTTTTACCAGTTAGAAACACGCACTTTAGAATGGCGTACATGATAGCCTCATTTCATGCAGCTGATTCTTATTATTGCTCGTTTTTTAGGAAGTATCTTGTACGCAGAGGCTCCATGTCAAGTGACAAGGTTTACGCTGGAATTTCCAGAAAAGTGTTCACTCTTATTTAGCGAAAACTGTTCAATGTTGCTCGTCGGTTATATAAAGACCAGTTGCTTTCATTACCTCACTTATTTTCATCTTTTCTCGCCTCCTAACCCAAGAGTAATTTATTACCCAAGATAAAAGTCAATAATCAAATTCATCATTTCATTTACACTTCTTTAACTTATCAACCTCCTGTTTTTTGCAACACTAAAGACAGAGATTTGGTGAGAATTTGACTTTTTCCCTGCTTTAGTTCTGCAACTCCATAAATTGAAGATGGGTTTTACGAGTAACCATGTAAACTTCAAATTATAAAACCGCACCTTTAAAAAGTGAACATTATCGTAAGATTCTTATTTGAAAATTGACACATTAAAACCAAGTGTATATAATGAATATATACAATTAATACAATTAGGTGTTGCGAATGGATATTATACTTTTAAATACGTCTGATTTGCCAATCTATCAGCAGATAAAAGACCAAATAATTGAGCAAATCATGAAGGGGCAATTGTTGGAAGGAGAACAGCTTCCATCAATAAGAAGTCTTGCCAAAGAATTGAAAATAAGTGTCATTACAACAAAACGGGCATACGAAGAATTAGAAAAAGAAGGATACATTGATACCGTTGTGGGAAAAGGCTCCTTCGTATCCTTGAGAAACAAAAAGATATTAAAACAAAAACAGTTAGAAATGATCCAGAACAAGTTAAAACTTATTGTAAGTGATAGCAAAAAATATGATATTACCCTAGAACAATTAATCGAAATGATTGAAATGTTTTACAAGGAGGACTGAAAATGGAAAACATTTTAGAACTGAATCATGTGAGCAAGGTATACAACGATTTTGCTTTAGATGATTTATGTTTTTCGCTTAAAAGAGGATTCATTATGGGGTTTATTGGGCCCAATGGATCTGGTAAAAGTACAACGATCCGTTGCATTATGGGCCTTGCCCATATCAATAGCGGGGAAATTAGGATGTTTGGCATGAATTATCATGAACATATGAAGGAATTAAAAGAACGGATTGGCTTTGTTTATGATCAGGATGTCTTTTTTGAAGACTTGACGGTCGAAAAAAACAAACAAATTATCTCATCATTTTACAAACAATGGGATGATAATGTGTTCTATCAATATATCAAAAAGTTCGAGGTTCCACTAAAAAAGCCCATTAAATCTTTATCAAAGGGAACAAAAATGAAGTTTGCTTTAGCCATCGCCCTTTCCCATCATGCGGAACTTATCATTATGGATGAACCAACATCAGGTCTTGACCCTATTTTTAGAAAAGAATTGTTAGATATTTTATTGGATATTATCCAAGACGAAAACAAAGCAATCTTTTTCTCTACACACATTACAACAGACCTTGAACAAGTAGCTGACTATATTACGTTCATTCTCGATGGAAAAATTATTTTATCAGAAGAAACAGAGACACTTTTAGATAACTATGTATTGGTTAAAGGACCAAAAAAGCTAAAAGACCAGATCGAACAGCTTCAGCCTATTATGTTGAAAGAAACATCACTTGGATTTGAGGCATTTTTGAAAAGGAATGAAGCGAATCAGTTAGAAACAATAATCGAGTTAAGTTTGGACCGACCTACTTTAGAGGACATTATGTATTACTTGGTAAAATCCCAAAATACGCGTTTATGACGGGATAAGTTCGTTTTTATCAAAAGGTTTAATAATATCAAAAGGTTTAATAAAAGGAAAGGAGAAAAAACCAATGTACCGTTTAATGATAAAAGACATTTACACACAAAGGAAAAGTGCATACGTTGCACCCCTTTTATTAATAGCGTTTTTTATAACAAAAGAGAAAGATATCAATAGTACTGTTCTAATAGAAAATCTCATTTTTAGTTTAAGTATTGCTTACATGGCATTTTTCATGATGATGACTTCGAATTTTAACACAAGGGAAAGTGAAAGAATGCAATATAGACTTTTGCTCAGTTTGCCCATTACAAGAAGGACTGTAATTAATGCTAAATATGCAATGATTAGTGTATGGTGGCTTATTTCATACGTTACGTATATTTTTATAGTAATTTTAAAAGAAATTTTTCATCTCTCTCTTAATCTATCTTTTGATGTAAATGTAACTCTTTTATCGTTTTGTTTTGCCTATCTTTTGGCTTCAATTTTCTATCCTATTCACTTCAAGTTTGGTTATCGAGTATCTAATTTAGTTGGAATTATCATATTTTTCCTTGTTGCGAGTGGTTTTGGAAAATTAATGTCTATTAATACGGAGCCAACATCTATTGTATTAGAGCGTCCAGTCCTTACAGTTGCCATTCTTTCTTTTGTTGTTACGTTATTATCGTATCTAATTTCAGAACGAATTTTTACAAAAAGAGATTTTTAATTAAAATGGAGTTGACTCCTTGCAAAGCTTTTGAAGTATCATTGATATAACTTCTCTTTGTCAAGGGGCAGTAAAATAGACAAGTTTTACAAAAGAGGGAAAAGGTTATGAAACGGAACTATAAAATTATTTTTTTATATGTCATAGGGATCATTCTTACAATAACTGCATTGTTCCAAGCTATTGACAAGAATTATTTAGCATTTTTCCCGTTAGTCTGTGCAATTATTTTTTTCATTAGAGCTTGGCGAATAAAATAATATTGAATAAGGTTGTGTTTTCAACAAAATATTCCATCATATCTATACAAGCCCTTCCTATAATCGAGAGGGCTTGTCACTTTTTGAACAGCGTAAAATCCATTCATAATAAAGTCGCTCACGAATCGCTCATTTTCTCGATTTTTGATTCGATATTTTCTGCCATAACTTTATTATGAACTAAGAATAAAGTTGTGACAGGGAATGAGGAGAAAGGCTTGAGGAACAAGGGTTTTCCTTTTCTCCTCTCTCCTTTCCCATGCCTTTTTGCACAACTTTGTTTTGATTTTTGCTAGAGTTTATTGTGAATGGCAAGAGTTTATTTATGCTCTACAACTTCTGTAAATTCCTAATAAACTCCTTCCTCCCCCCTGCTCCAACCCGCATTCCTACGTCTCCTTTTCTTCCCATTTGAAATAAACTCGTTCGTCCTCCCCCGATTTTTTCGATTTTTTTCTCTGTTTTTTTCCCGCTTTTTTCCTTAAAACGGACCAACTTTATTTCGATTTTTGGAAAAAGAAAAAGGGAAGAACGTGGGCTTTTCTCCCCTCTTGTTTCTCTCTCATATCCCTTTTTCCTTGATATTTCAATGATTCTCCCGCTTTTTCTCTTTATTTTCCTCTCCCTCTTTTTCAAATAAGGAGCGGGAGACAAACGATTTCTTTTTCCAGTAAAATTCATCCAAAGTTCAACTTTATTTTTCTTCATGAACGAGTATGTTTGGAGTGGAACGAGTTTATTTGGTGTTTACCCTGTCAAAACGATCTTCGCCACACTCTCCACATGGCTCGTTTGTGGGAACATATCGATCGGTTGAATATATTCGACTTGATAGCCTCCTTTTAACAGGATCGCCAGATCTTTTCCCAATGTAGAAGGATTGCAAGAAACATAGATGAAGCGCTTTGGTTTCACTTGGAGAATCGTCTCAAGTAATTTGGAATCGAGTCCTGTTCTTGGAGGATCGACAATTAATACATCGATTTGAAAGCCGTTATTCACCCATTTTGGGAGTATTTCTTCTGCTTTTCCTAAGGTGTACTTTACATTGGTGTAACCACCAGCTTCTGCATTCTTTCTCGCATCTTCTATTGCTTCTTTAATAATGTCCATTCCATGAACCTCTTTGGCTGACTTGGCCAACCATAAACCAATGGTACCTACTCCACAATAAGCATCGATAACCACTTCGTTTCCTGTTAATGCAGCGGCTTTTTCTACTTCCGTATAGAGTTTCACCGTTTGTTCTGGGTTAAGTTGGAAGAAGGCTCTTGGTGATAAGGAGAATTCAATCTCATTTAATCTTTCAATGATTCTTTCTTCTCCCCAAAGAATTTTTGTCTTATTGCCAAAAATAATCGATGTCTTTAACGGATTGATATTTTGCATAATACTTTTTAGATAAGGCAGACGGTAGCGCAATTCAAGAATCAGTTCTTTAATCCTTGGAATTTCCTCCGTGGCTGTAATCAGGGTGAGTTGAGCTTCTTCGGTTTCAAAGCCTACCCTTGCCACGAGGTGTTTGATGATCCCTTTTCGTTTTCGTTCATCATAAATAGGGATTCCTAATTCTTGGATCACATCTCTTGCTACTTGGATCATTTCGTTGACTTTAGGATGTTGGATGGGGCAAGAACTAATGTCTACTAATCGGTGACTCCCCATCTCATATAAACCAGTCAATACTTTTCCTTTGATTTCTCGTAAAGGAAGTTGAGCCTTATTACGATAATCCCAAGGATTGTCCATTCCGATCGTTGGCCGAATCTCCACTTCTTTAAGGTTTGCATATTTTTCAACCGCTTCCCGCACTAGTTCTCGCTTTGCATCTAATTGACCTTCATAGTCTAAATGTTGCAGCGTACATCCTCCACATTGTTCGTATACTGAGCAAAGGGGTTTTATTCTTTGTTTTGACCTTTTTTTAATTTTGATCAGTTTCGCTATCACGAAGTTTTTTTCAACCTTTTCTATTTTTGCTACCACAATCTCCGTAGGCAATGCTCCTGGCACAAATAGGACTTGGCGATTTATGTAACCAACTCCTTCACCATTAATCCCAATTTTTTTAATTTCCACTTCAACTACTTGACCAATATGAAACGAAGTTTTTATTTTTTGCTTCATCTTTTTATTGCTCCATTTCGATCATTTTATGTTCATGTTTTAATATTAAGCATCTCTAAATTTAGCACAATTTATTAAACAAATCATCTAAGACACCACTTTTACTTTTACGCTGTAAAACATTTATCTTTTAAAGCTGTTATCTATTTACGAACGAGCAATTTTCAGGTAAACTGAATAAAAAATAATAGTTAAATTTTTCGGAAAATGAAAAGAGGTAAAAGGAATGTTTAATGATTTAATTGGAAAGATTAGTGATTTTGTTTGGGGCCCACCAATGTTGATACTTATCGTTGGTACAGGACTTTTTCTTACAATTCGTTTAAAATTTTTGCAATTTCACCAGCTCCCATACGCATTAAAGCTTGCATTCTCCAAAGATCAAGATCATTCATCAGAGGGAGATATTTCTCACTTTGCTGCCTTAATGACCGCGTTAGCGGCAACTATTGGTACAGGTAATATTGCCGGTGTAGCAACGGCTGTTATTTTTGGTGGGCCAGGTGCCGTTTTTTGGATGTGGATGACTGCCTTATTTGGTATGGCTACCAAATATTCTGAAGCGATTCTTGCAGTCAAATATCGTACCGTAGATGCTAGAGGAGAAATGGCAGGAGGACCCATGTACTACATTGAAAAGGGTCTTGGTTGGAAATGGTTGGGTATCTTATTTGCAATATTTGCTTCTATAGCAGCTTTTGGAATTGGTAATATGGTGCAGTCGAATTCTGTTGCCTATGCTGTAAAAGAATCAATGGGTGTGACTCCTTGGGTAACAGGACTTATACTTGCTCTTTTTACTGGCTTTGTCTTACTCGGCGGAATACAAAGTATTGGTAAAGTAAGCTCTTTTTTAGTTCCAGTAATGGCTTTATTCTATGTAGCTGGTGGCATCATTATCATTCTCATGAATTTAGATAAAGTCCCAGAAACTTTAATTCTTATCTTTGGTAATGCTTTTTCTGGTAAGGCTGCTGCCGGTGGAGCTTTAGGTACAGTTATCCGCTACGGGGTAGCAAGGGGGGTATTTTCAAACGAAGCTGGTCTCGGATCTGCACCAATTGCTGCTGCTGCAGCCAAAACAGATATGCCTGGGCGTCAAGCTCTTGTATCGATGACAGGTACATTCTTAGATACGATTGTTGTAGCTTCCATTACTGGTTTAGTCTTAGTGATGAGTGGCCTCTATTCTGGCGTAGATCTTAAGAATCCTCAAGCCGCCGAAATAACGGTTAGAGCGTTTGAAATGTTCTTACCTCATATTGGTCAATGGATTGTTTCCATCGGAATTATTCTTTTTGCTTATTCTACGATTATAGGTTGGGCATATTATGGTGAAAAAAGTTTCGAATACCTTTTTGGTACCAAATCAATCTTTTTCTATCGTTTAATATTTACCATTGCTGTCTTTGTTGGTACTACTATTGAATTAAATACGGTTTGGGATATTGCTGATGTCATGAATGGAATGATGGCGATTCCTAACTTAATTGGTCTTATTGGTTTAAGTGGAGTGATTGTCGCCGAAACGAAACGATTCCAAGAACAACGAAGAATCGAAAGGCAAAAACAGAACTCAATCTTGGGTTAACCCCCTTTTTCTGAGTGCTTCCAATTTGGGGGCACTCTTTTTTTATTAAACCATTTTGCGCCTAACATGTCATAATCGTGGGAGTTCTGCTATAATATTTTGAAAGAAAATAAAAAGATCTGTTATTGGAAATGAGGTTTGACGATGGATATAAAGGCAATGGAACAACGCATGAAAGAAAAGTCTAATTATTCGAATTTGGAACTAAACCAACTATGGAAACAAACACTTCAAGGTAATCAAGATGCATTTATGAACCTAAAATACTATTATATGAATCTACTATATCGAATAAAGCCCTTATATCAGCATGTAGATGACAGTACTTTTTTTCATTCTTTAGATAAAGCGGTAACGAAAGCATTGGAACGTGGTATAAAATTCCAGATCGAAGATTACCATTCTTATATGCCAGTTGCCAGTGAAACCTATTTCAAATCATTTTTCAATCCAGAGTCTGATTCTTTGCACGTCCCTTCTAACCTCCTACGTTCATTCTCACGGTTAGAAGATATCTTTCATCATATACCCGAATTAAAAGAAAAAGATGAACAAACCCAAATTCAGTTAATATCAAAAGGGTTTGAATACCCACTTTTTGAAACAAGACTTTTGTATTATAGCTATCTAAAATGGAAACAGAATCAATTACGGCAGGTAGACATTGATCTTACAGTAACTTTATTACCTGGGCCACAACGAGTGGAATGGGAAATTTTTTATGAAAAGCAATTAAAAGATATTGAAGATACAATTAAACAAGAAATGAAAAATGGAGAGGTCTCTTAGGGAGGAATCACCATTGACAATACTACCACAATGGGTTTATTCATACTTACAATATTTACAATTACCTGTCCAACAACCAACATATTCTTATTTACATGCAATCTACCAATCCCATTTAAGACGGATACCCTTTGAGAATATAACGAAAATCATTCAATATCCTAAAGTATTACAAGAGCAACAATGGGTTCCACCAGTTGAAACTTTTGTTGATCGACTCTATCAATGGAAATCTGGTGGCAATTGTTTTTATCAAACCTACAGTTTAGAACAACTTCTTGATCAATTAGGGTTTCAGACGTCGTTTCGTTTCTTTGATCCAAACCATGTTGTGATTCAAGTCGATTTAGATCAATCATATCTCATTGATGTAGGATTTAATTATCCTTTTCTCAGGCCCTATCGCTTGAACGAACCTTATCAGCAAACTTACTTAGGGGATGAAGTGATTTATGATTATGACCCTACGATTGAACGTTGGAGACTGACGAGAAAAATGTTTGGTGAGATCACACAAAAAAAGGTATTATATCCTGAACCTCTTACTTGGGAAGAAATCATCCCTTTTCTCGAAAAATCCTATGATCAAAAAAATCGCTTCATGCAAAATCTATATCTGAACAAAATAGAAGAAAAACGCCATATTACATTGAAAAATAAAACTTTCATTGAGAGAACGCCCTCAGGGATTGAAGAAATAGAACTGGATGATCGAGATATCGATCATATTCTTAAAGAAGAATTTCAGAGTCCAAATCTTCCTTGGTGGCAAGCAGTTCACATCTTACAGTCAATGTTAAATGTAAAATGGTAGCAAAATAGGTTTGTATATTCCAACGCTCTTATGGAATATACAAACCCACATTTCCGTGTTCTTGGCTTGTATGTTCTATAAGCTGATTCTTTAGAGCGAGCTTTCCCACCGACCTTATTTACGGAAAGCCGTAAGGTTAGGAGCAGCGTTAGAACGTACAAGCCACTATTCAATCCCTGCAGATTCAGCAAGCAGCTCTACTAAATGGACCGCACGAACTTTCCCTTTTAATCCTTCATTTAAAATTCCTTTTTGCATCTGGATTAAACAGCCTGGATTCGTTGTGATTATTGTAGTAGCATGTGTATCTATTACCGTGTCCATTTTTAATGAAAGAATTTTCATCGATTCTTCATAATGAATCAGATTATAGATTCCTCCTGAACCACAGCACATATTGGGTCTTTCCATTTCTACCAATTTTAAGCCTGGAATTGATTGGATTAACTGTAAAGGCTCATCTTTTACTTTCTGTACATTGGTCATATGACAAGACCTCTGATAGGTTACAGTTTCATTGATTGGATATTGTAATGGTAAATTCCCTGCTTCTACTAAGATTTGACTAATATCTCGTACTTTTGAGACAAACACTTTCGCTTTTTCTTTATAATCAGGGTCATTTTCTAATAAATGGTCATATTCGACTAAGGCTGCTCCACAACCTCCGGCATTATTCACAATGTAGTCCACATCAAGTTGGGAAAAAACATCAATATTCTGTTTTGCCAATTCTATTGCCTGATTATGCTCGCCAGAGTGAGCATGTAAAGCTCCACAACAGGTTTGTTTTTTAGGAATAATCACTTCTACTCCTGCTAATTTTAATAATTCGATCGTGTAACGATTAATTCGTTGGTAAATCCCTTCCATGACACATCCTTGAAAGAAGGCTACCTTTAACTTTGGTTTTTGCTCTGGTAAGATATGTTTTCCTACCATTTTTCTTTCCTTGATCGATGGCAATGGTGGAAGCGTTCTTTCGAATTCGCCTAAATGATTGGGAAATCGGTCTAATATTTGGGTTTTTTGCAACACCTTTTGCAGTCCCGATTTTTGATAAAGCCAAATCAAATTACCCAATGAGACCATCACTTTTTGTTTAGGAAATACCTTTTTAAATAAGACATTTCGAATCATTTTTACTGTTGGTGAATATTTCTTGTGTTTGGCCAGAGCATTTTTAGCGGCTTCATGAATTTTTCCATATTGAACTCCTGTTGGACAGGCCGTCTCACAAGCACGACAACCCACACATAGCTCAAGCGGTTCCATAATTTGGCTAATATTTTCAATTCGTCCCTCTGCCACCATTTTGACAAGATTAATTCTACCCCGTGGAGATTGAGTTTCTCTTTCCATCGTCATGTATGTGGGACAAACCGGTAAACAATACCCACATTGAACACAGGCATTGGTTAAATCATAACGCAACTCTTTCTGCAATTCAGTAAGTGGAATCATTCACTTAACACCAACTTTTGTCCAGGTTCAGGAAAAATCTTACCTGGATTAAGAATGTTGTTGGGATCCCATGCTTCTTTAATCCGTTTCATCATCACTAAACCGACTTCACCTAATTCCATTTCCATAAAGGGAGCCTTCATGGTTCCAATACCATGTTCACCTGAGAGTGTTCCCCCAAGTTCAATTGTGGCACGAAAGATTTCTTCTACGGCTTTTTCTACCCGTTTCATTTCTTCTTTATCTAATTTATTCGTAATAATATTGGGATGAAGATTCCCATCACCAGCATGGCCAAAAATCACAAGATGAAGCTGATATTTTTCTTTAATTTCTTTTAACCGTTTAAACATCTCTGGAATTTTGCTTCTTGGAACCGTTGCATCTTCAGAAATTTTGGTTGGTTTAATTTTTACAATTGCTGGAGAAACCAGTTTTCTCGCCCGCCATAGTTCTTCACGTTCTTCTTTGGTCGTGGCGATTTTCACTTCTCTCGCTCCAAGCCCTATGCAAATTGCTTTTACTTTTTCAATTTCATCTTTCGCTGCTAAAGGGTGCCCGTCTACTTCTACAAGGAGAATCGCTTCAGCGTCACGGGGAAGGCCTACAGGTTCATAGTCTTCAACAGCTTGAATGGATGCCTGATCCATTAATTCTAATTTGGAAGGTAAAATACCACTTGTTAATATTTTCGAAATCGCTCGACCTGAATCGACAATATCGTCAAAAATGACCATCGCTGTTTCTGTCGCTGGTGGTTTGGGGATTAATCGTAGGATGGCTTCGGTGATAATCCCAAGTGTACCTTCTGAACCAACAATCAGCTTGGTTAAATCGTACCCCGTAACGTTTTTCACCGTTTTCCCACCTGTACGAATCACTTTCCCTTCAGGGGTTACTACTTCAAGTCCAATTACATAATCTTTGGTTACTCCATATTTTAATCCCTTTGGGCCACCCGAATTTTCCGCTAAGTTACCGCCAATTGTTGAGACATTGGAACTGCTGGGATCAGGCGGGTACATCAAACCATATTGTTCGGCCGCTTTATGAATATCTGCTGTTAAGACTCCAGGGGAGACGATTGCCACTAAATTATCAGGATCGATAATCAGGGTTTGGTTCATTTTCGATAAATCAAGAACAAGCCCCCCTTTGACTGGCAAAGACCCACCGCTTAAACCCGTTGCTTGTCCTCGAGGGTAAATAGGGAACTTCTCTTGATTGGCTAATTGGACGAGACGAACAATTTCCTCTGTACTTTTCGGCTGAACAACGATATCTGGTAAATACGTGCCAAAAGAAGCATCATAAGAATAACTATATAAGTCGGAAATATCGGTCATGACTCTTTTCGGATCGGGTATTAATCTCTTGATCTCCTCTATTACTCTATTTTCCATTATTATCCCCTCCCAAAATTGCCTTGCATAAAGACATTCCTCACCACTGCTTACTCTTTACTTTTAATTTAAGATGATCGAATTCGTTTCGTCGAACTTTATACTTAGGGGACCTTCCAGTAATTCAATATTTCTTTCTCCTTTCAAAGTTTGAAATATTGCTTCCGAAACCCATAATTCATCAATTTGTAAGGTATTTTTTATAATGACGATTTTTAAAAATGATAAATCATCTCGTTTAAATACTTTTGCAATCCCTTCAAATAATGTCTTATCATCCGGGAAAGTCATAGGTATTGCAGCTCTAGTAACAAAACCGCTTGTCATGCAATTTAGATAGGTTGCCTGTTTATCGATTTTTCTCACTAACTTTTCTGTTGTAAAATCAGCTAAACCAATACCAGTTGCATTCCCATGAGATTCTTCAGATAAATCTAAAACAGCAAGATAGCGGATATTCGTATGAGTAGGTTCTGGTACTCCTTCGATCCGAAGTCTACCAATGACATTCGTATCCATTCCTGTACCGCTATAGTTCTTGCCCATCTGTAAAATAATGGCTAAATCAATATCTTTTACTGGAAGTTTAGGCATATAGGATTTTGCTATTTGTAACAGTTTCTTTTCTTCTTTTAAAATCTCATTTTTAGATAAACCTTTTATCATTGCTGTTTCTTCGAACGCATTTTCTATAATCCCAATACCCCCAATAATCGGGGCTAATTCTATCATCTTTTTGGCAATCGAAGGAATGGACTTAGCAAGATACTCCGCACCCAATGAATGAACCATTGATGCTCCCTTTGCTCTTCCCATCCCTACTGCCATCATCTTGAGTAATCCACTTTCATATGTTCCTGTAAAAGAAGTATGGGCTTTTATTCGATTAACGACAAGTATTCCGTCTGCTTTTACTGCTTCTTTGGCTATATATACAGGTAGCCCTGTTATCTCCTGATCTGTATTTCCAAGTTGAACTACCTCTGAAGAGGAGATAACTGGACATTTCATCACGTCTTCTGTAATACCAAGACTTTCTAATATACTTTTTTGCCCTTCACTTGTACCTCCGCCATGACTACCCATTGCAGAAAAAAGGAAAGGGTGATACCCCATCCCCTTTAATTTTGTAACGATCGTTTTTAAAATGATGACAATATTGGATATCCCTCTACTACCAGCAGGAATTGCAATGCTTGATCCTACTGGTAGTTGACTTTGATTCATCACATAGTCTACTTCTTTAATAATCGTTTCTTCAATATCCTTTACAATAGGTTGATTGGCAAAAGTCTGTTTGATTTTGTATATCTTAGGCCAAGTATTCATGATTGGCACCTCTATTGATATCTTTTTGTTTCTTTATCTGGATAAATAAAGCAATAGCGAGTAACCCAATTCCAATAGCATCAGTAATCATCCCAGGTTTAATCATAAAAATCGCTGCTAAGAAGAATAGAATTCTTTCCAGCCAATTTAAAGATGTACGATAGTAATTTAGAACAGCAACGGCAAGAGCAAATACTCCGATTATTCCAGTAATAGCTGCCAAGATAACTTTATCAAACGGAACAGGACTTCCATCTGGCGTTTGCATCAAAATGACAGGATTATAAGCAAACATAAACGGGATAATAAAGCCTGCAACTGTTAATTTTAATCCTGTCCATCCTGTTTTCATCGGGTCGGCTCCTGCAATTCCTCCAGCCGTATAAGATGCTAATGCGACAGGAGGTGTAACATTAGATAATACGCCAAACCAAAAGACGAAAAAATGTGCTGCAAGGGGATGAATACCTGCTTTTATTAATGCGGGTGCTGCTGTAACCGCAACCACAATATATAAAGCAGTTGAAGGTAATCCTAAACTTAAAACGATCGCCGTTAACATAACTAATACTAAAGCAACCGATACTTGGCCAAAGGAAATTTTTAAGATGTTATAAGCAAGTACAGATCCTACTCCTGTCATACCCACTACACCGACGATAATTCCAGTTGCAGCTGTTGCAATACCAACTTGTATAGCGCCTCTTCCAGCCTCTTCAAAAGCTTTTAAAATTTTCTTCGGGCCAATCCTTGTATCTTTATGAAACCAACTTACTAAAATGGTGGAAATAATTCCAGCAAAACCAGCAAATAGCGGGGTTCTTCCTTCTATAAGTGTCCATACGATCACAACAATTGGTAATAATAGTAACCCCCGTTTTTTTAAAACATCCCAAACTCTTGGTAATGTTTCATCACTTAATCCGCTAAGACCCAAACGTTTAGCTTCTATATCCACCATAATGATTACCCCTGCATAATAAAGCAAGGCCGGAATCACAGCAGCCAACATTACTGTTGAATAAGGAACACCTACAAAACCTGCCATAATAAAAGCGGCAGCACCCATGATTGGTGGCATCATCATCCCGCCAGTAGAAGACGCAGCTTCTACTGCACCAGCAAAATGTGGTGCATAACCGATCTTTTTCATTAAGGGAATCGTAAATGTACCTGTAGTAGCTACATTTGCTACAGCACTTCCACTTAATGTCCCCATCATCGCGCTAGAAAGAATAGCTACCTGAGCAGGGCCACCACGTCTCTTACCTGCTATCGCTAAGGCTAAATCATTAAATAAATCAGCGGCACCACTAGCACTAAGAAAGGCACCAAATAAAATAAATAAGAAGATGTAAGTAGATGATATAGAAATCGTTATTCCTAACAATCCTTCTGTTGTCATATACATACGGTAAAGTAAACGTTCTGTTGTAAAGTTTTGATGAGCAAACATTCCTAAAAAGGAAAATTCACCAAATCTAGCATAGAGTAAAAATATGATACCAAGAATGGGTATAAACCAACCAATCGTCCTTTTTCCAGCAATTAGGGTAAGGACAATTGCTAATCCCGCCACAACATAATCTAGTAAATTGGCTTGCCCACCTCGGACAACAAAGATATCTTTATAAAAGATAACGATATATAAACCTACGATAACCCCGCCAATAGCTAGAAGAATATCCCATAGGCTAAATTTATGGATATTCGATTTCTTATTTCTTGGATATAGCAAAAAGGATAAAACCAATAAAAATCCTAAGTGAATCGCATTTCGGTGAATTTCTTGAATTGTACCAATACTATTGGCATAGATCTGAAAGATAGAAAAAAGAACGGCAATCACTGCAACGATTTTCCCTTGAAATCCAGTCAATTGACGCTGAAAATTTAATGCTTCCTGTTTTTCTTTTCCCGTCTTTTTAGATTCCATTTATCTATGTCCTCCTAAATAAAGATGGTGATAGGGTGGTTTATGCCACCCTTTAATTTTCGTTTATTTAGCTTCTGGCGGTATTAGGTATTCTGGAATCTTGAGTCCTTTTTCTTTAAAATATTTATATGCCCCGATGTGTAATGGTACAGGCAAACCATTTAAGGCCGTTTCCAACTTAATATTCTTAGCACTGTTATGCACAGAGTACATATAATCTAAATTTTCAAATAAAGTCTTCGTTAAATCGTAAACTAATTTTTCATCTACTGTATTGGCTACACCTAACCAGTTAGGTTGAGCAATTGTTTTAATCTCTTCTTTTTGACCTGGATAGGTTCCAACAGGAATGACGAAACGGAACCAAGTATTATACAACTTGTTAATACTTGCTAATTGTTCATCTGTGAACTCAAGTACCTTGACACCGGCTTTACTTGCATATAAATCAGTAACTGCTGCTACGGGAATACCTGCTGGCATTGATGCACCACTTATTCTACCATCTTTTATAGCTTCAGCTGAATCATTATAACCAAGATAATCAGGTTTAATATCTGCTTTTGAAAGGCCGACTCCTTCAAAGATAACCATTGTGGATTGTTCTGTTCCACTTGCTTGCGGTCCCACGGAAAAATTCGATCCCTTTAAATCGAGAATGTTTCCTGTTTTAGCTAGATTTTCTTTTAAAACAAAATGTTCAACATTTGGCCAAAGCATGGAAATTGAACGCAATCCATCATATTTTTTCCCTTCAAAGATACCTTTTCCTTGGTAAGCCATAGAACCAATTAGTCCCTGAAAAATCGCCAGTTGTGCTTCCCCATTTCTTAATAGTTCAATGTTTTCTACTGAACCTGCCGAGGATTGGGCACTTGCATTAACCCCTTTCAACTTTTCTGTCCATAAGGTCGCCATGCCTACTCCAATTGGATAATAGGTTCCACCTGTTGAAGCGGTAGCAATATTAATAAATTTTACACCGTCCCCACTATTACCTGAAGTGGATGATGATGAACATCCTATCAGACTAACCATCATACTGATCATTACGATCATTGCTATAATTTTCAACCCTTTTTTCCTCATCATTCTCCCTCTCTTTTATTTTAATTTGGCATTAGAATAATAAGCTTAAAATTTCCTCTAATAAAATTGAATGAATAAAAAAGTCACCACCTTCTTAAAACTTTTATTTATCCCTCCCCTTTAATTAAACCTCGACTTCACATGTTCTAAATGGTCCCACATCTTTTTACTAGCAAGATTTGGATCTTTTGCGACAATCGCATCATATATCTCTTTATGTTCATTTAAAATTTGTTGACTTCTACCTGGTATTTTTAAAGACTCCCCCCTGCTTTTGTTTAGTCCTAGGATAAAATAATCTGCAATAAGATAAATCATTTGCATTAGCATTTGATTTTTACTGGCTTGAACAACAGCACGATGAAATTCGTAATCTTCTTTTGCCGCAATTTTATTTTCTATTACAGCTTTTTCTAGTTTTGTAAGCGCTTTCTTTATCTTTGTCAAATCTTCTAAAGTGGCTCTTTTAGCAGCTAAATAAGCAGCTTGTGATTCAATCCCTTGTCTTACTTCTAATACTTCTACCAATTGTATTCCATCATCAAACAGTAGAATGTTCATCTTATTTAATAGTTGATGAATTTGACCTTCAACTAAAAAAACCCCTATTCCTGTTTTAATTTCCACCATTCCATAGTATTCCATAACACTAAGGGCTTCTCTAACTGCAGAACGAGACACTTGTAGTAATTTGGCCATTTCTCTTTCTGAAGGCAATTTATCTCCGGGCTTTAATTGCCCAGATTCAACGGAAGATTTTATTCGTTCAATAACAATTTGATAAACTCTTTTCTTTTTAATCGGTTCAAAAATCATAAAAACTCTCCTAAGAAAATCTAGTTTCTTCCCTCGCTATTATCGGATCAACCATTAGGTGTCCTGACCACCTAACCTTTACATTTTTATTATATATTCTGAAAATTAATTTACGCAATATTTTTTTAAGTATTTCAATAATTATGTTATTTTATGAATATTATTTATTTTTGAATAACAATAAAATATATATAATTCATATAATTTACATGTACAAAACAAGAACCTATGTATTATAATACTATTAGAAAGAGAGAAAATTTTTTAAATTTTACGCCTAATATTGAAAAGTGGGAGAGTAAGTATGGAACAAACAAAAAAGAAAAAAATTTATCACAGTCTTTATTTTCGCGTTTTAGTCGCTATCCTCATCGGAATACTCCTTGGTTTCTTCTATCCTGAGGTAGCGGTGAAAATGAAGCCATTAGGTGATGGATTCATTAAATTGATCAAAATGTTGATTGCTCCAATTATTTTCTCTACCGTTGTTGTGGGAATTGCCAATATGGGAGATATGAAAAAGGTAGGGCGTGTCGGACTAAAAGCATTGATCTATTTTGAAGTGGTTACTACTATTGCACTTTTCATAGGATTAATCGTTGTGAAAATTTATCAACCAGGTGCTGGAATCAATGCCGATGTTTCAACAATGGATGCTTCGGCAATCGCAAGTTACACGAATGCAGCGAAACATTTAAGTACAACCGAATTCCTAATGAATATCATTCCTTCAAATGTTGTGGGTGCTTTTGCTGAAGGAGAGATTTTACAGGTCTTATTATTTTCGATCTTGCTCGGGCTTTCTTTATCTGCAATGGGAGAAAAAGCAAAACCTTTGGTCAAAATCATCGACCAATTCTCCCATGGATTATTTGGTATTGTCGGTATGATTATGAAATTAGCTCCTTTAGGCGCCTTTGGTGCGATGTCCTTTACGATTGGAAAATATGGAATTCATACTCTCTTGTCCCTTGGTAAATTAATGGCAGGGGTTTATACAACAAGTGCATTATTTGTATTTGTCGTTCTTGGTCTAATTGCCAAAATGAATGGTTTTAGCATCTGGAAGTACTTAAAATATATTAAAGAAGAAATCTTTATCGTTCTAGGAACTTCATCTTCTGAATCAGTTCTTCCGCGAATGATGACCAAGATGGAGGAACTTGGTGCTTCCAAATCTGTTGTCGGTATGGTGATTCCAACGGGTTATTCCTTCAACCTTGATGGAACATCAATTTATCTAACCATGGCTGCAATCTTCATCGCACAAGCAACCAATACACCATTAACACTTGGTCAAGAATTAACGATCTTAGCTGTACTCATGTTAACATCAAAAGGAGCTGCAGCAGTTACTGGCGGCGGATTCATTACACTTGCTGCTACATTATCTAGTATTCATACATTACCTGTTGCCGCATTAACACTGCTCCTAGGTGTTGATCGCTTTATGTCAGAAGCTCGTGCGATCACCAATTTAATCGGTAATGGTGTCGCTACCATTGTTGTTGCAAAATGGGAAAAAGAATTTGACGAAAATCGAGCAAAAAAAATCTTAAATGGTGAAAAATTACCATCCATTATTGCATCGGTCAGTGATCCACAGAATCTTACAACGAAATAGTTTGCGGTAAAAATAGGCTTGTATGTTTTAACGCTGCTCCGATCCCTCGCGGCTTTCCATGAATAAACAGTAAGTGGGAAAGCTCGCTCACGAAAGTCGCAGCTTATAGAATCATACAAGCCAGTTTCTTAACTAGATCAATGTCGCCTCGAGTCGATAGATGGGTTTGCCTTGTTCAAGGAATTTCAGCTCATATTCAGTTTGCACATGTTTTTCTAGATTTTCTTCATTCCGATATAAGTTTAGCGAGATATCATGCAATTGGTAGAACGGATGAAGACTCAACTCATTTAATGAAAATTCAAAAAGAATTTCATTGTCGGTTTTCAAATGAATCGAGCCATTTTTTTGTAAAATTTGTTGATACATATTTAAATAATTTTGATGGGTTAACCGGCGTTTTGCATGCCGATTTTTTGGCCACGGATCAACAAAATTCAAATAAATTCTTGCGATTTCATCATCTGAAAAGAAATCCAATACAAAATTGGCGTTCCCTAAGATAAACCGAATGTTCTTTAATTCTAAGGCTACTGCTTTACGTACCGCTTGAACCAGTACTTCTTGTTTTTGTTCGAGCGCGATATAATTGATCTCTGGATTTTGCTTCGCAAGTGTCGTGATAAAATTACCCCTTCCCGTTCCAAACTCGACATGAATGGGATAATCATTTCCAAATAATGTCCTCCATTTTCCTTTCCATTCCCTTGGTTCTTTTACAGAATAAGATGTATACTGAAAAATTTCATCTTTTACCCAAGGTTTTTTGCGTAGTCTCATGCTTCTCCTCCTAATTCACGAATGAACAAAATCAATCGGTCTGGCACATTCGTCATGATACCTTCGACTCCCATTTGAATTAAATTCTTCATCTCTTCCTTGTCATCAACAGTAAAAGGATAGACCGTGAATCCCATTTGATGGGCATAATCAACGATCTCTTTCGACAAGGATTTTTTATATGGATGCAAACTACTTGCGCCAATCATTCGCGCATAGTTCCATGGTTCAAATAGGTTTGTCATATAAAGGATTGCCGTTTTGATGTAAGGGGCGATTTGATGGATTTTTAATAAAGAATAATGATTAAAACTAGAAACAACAACACGGGAAAGCAAATCATATTCTTTTATTTTTCCAATTAACTTTTCTTCGATTCCCGGGTACATAAAGTAGCCATTTTTGATCTCAACATTTACCCATATATCGGTTGATTTGATCAAAGTAAAAAATTCATCGATCATCGGTATTTTTTCGTTCTGGTAAACAGAGGAAAACCAACTTCCTGCATCAAGTTTTCTAAGTTCGTTTAACGTATAATCTTTTACAAATCCACTCCCATTTGTCGTTCGATTTACACGCTCATCATGGATGAGAACGAGATGACCATCTTTTGTCATTTGAACATCAGTCTCTATGGCATCTGCCCCAATGTGAATCGCCCTTTGAAAAGCAATCATTGTATTTTCTGGACTAATGGCTGAAGCTCCACGATGTGCAATGACTTGAATCCTTCTCATGGCCCAAAGCTCCTATCTATGATTGAATGGTATCATAACCCTATACTCATACTATAGTATAGTATGATTGTTCTTCTATGGGAAGGAGATTCAACAAATGGTTAACCAGCACAACCTGTTAAAAATCATAAGTTACAATATCCATAGTGGAAAGAATTTTTGGCTAGTCCCGACATTTCGCTCTTTAATCCGTTTTTTAGCCGATCAAGATGCCGATATGATTACCATCCAAGAGATTAATGAAAATAATAAACGAGGACACCAATTTACCGCTTTACAAAACGCCCTCAAACTTACAGGCCGTTTTGCCCCCCATGTACCTATTGGCAATGGCAACTATGGCCTAGCTACTTTTAGTCGTTTTCCTATCTTGTCTACTTCACATCTTTTACTCCCTAGTCAAAAAGAACAACGGGGCCTTTTAGATACTGTAATACAGGTAAACGAGAGAAAGGTTCATATTTTAAATACCCATTTAGGCTTGTCTTATGTAGAGAGAATTCAGCAACTTCAGCGAATCACTGAATATATTCAGGCACTTACTTCCCCATTTCTTATGATGGGGGATTTCAATACACCCTCTCTCTCACTTGATCGTTTTGGTTGTTTTGACGCCGCTCTAATGATGAAAAAAGGGCATTTACCCACGATGCCCTTTTCTAAACAGCGGATTGACTATATCTTTCATTCAGCGAACATTCGCGTCATTGATTACGATGTGTTCAAAATAAACCTGTCTGATCATTATCCCATTTCTGTACAAGTTCAGATCATTTAGGCTTGTATGTTCTACCGCTATTGATTATGTTGTAGGAACCTCTAACAAATCAAGAATATATTGTTTAAGATCAACAATCCTTGTGTTTGGTTTTGGCCATTTCTTTGCACCAGCTACCAATAAAGGGACAATTGAATCTGTCTTATGTAAAGAACCATGGCTTCCACCCCCGAGATGAACAGGAAAAGTCTTCGTAATAAATTCATAAGAAGGTTTAGCACTGAGAACAAGCATTTGAATATCTTGGGAGAATAGTGACCCGTATAAACGAGAAAAAGCATCTGGGTAATCGCCAAATTCTATCGTATTTCCATCAAGCCTCACATCTAAAACCGCTAAATCTCCATGCACATGCCAATTGACATCATAGGGATCTTGATAAGCTCCATTTTTGGCAAAACGAAGTTTCAATCCCTTGTGATTTTCTACAATAACGGTTTCCTCTTCTTTTCTTGCTATAAAATCAATTCGCTCATCTTGCAGTAAAACGTTTAATAGATCCTTTTCAATCTCTTTCTTTAATGGATAAAGATACACCATTCGTTCATTATTTCCAATCACTAGCTGGTCGTTAGGATGAACTTTTTTCCCTAATTTCACGACTTGAAATTGGGCTAAGATTTGATCTAAATCAATATTATGGTTTTGGGTTTTTCCAATTTTTGTTTGACCATGATCGCCAATAATAATAAACGTGTTCTGTTTTAAAGCTTGTTCCCAAGTACCAAATAAATTTAAGATCTGAACAATTTTTTGATCGACTTTCTCTAAACTGGGTAAAGGCTGATCAATATGTTTATGTAAATAATGATCGTGATCAGGAAGATAAACCATTAAAAAATCTGGTTGGTGCCCACTTTCAATAATAAATTTCACCACTTCCGTTGTATAATTGTCATTGATTCCAAAATGTGAAAATACTGATTGATTCCAGTTCCAAAAGATTTTTCTGCCAGGAAAACGGGGTTTATGCAATGCACCGATACTCAGAATATCGGCAGCTTTTATTTTCTTATTTTGTAACGAAAACCTAGTAATCAGATTTAAAAGAAAAGGCAGTTTTAAGGTATGTACGGTTCGACCCCGATGAATGATAAAATTAACTGCACCAGAGGTTTTCCCATGATCGGCTAATTCTTCATAAATGGTTTTTGTTTTTGAATTAAGATGAACTTGATTAAGATGATAAAGGACATCTTTTGCAGCTTTTCGAATACCTAAAGCGAGGACCGTTTTTGCTCCATTGACATAGTTGATGATGCGTTTTTCTTTAGGGTCATACCAAACCAATCCAGGGATCTTATGCTGATCTGAATAAGTTCCCGTCATTAAGGAGGAGTCAACAGTAGCTGTCATCGTTGGAAATGAGGTTACACAATGAGGCTGATACACCCCATTTTCCATCAGAAATTTAAGGCCGGGAGTTTTCCCAGACTTTATTCCATTCTCTAGTGCCTCAGGCATAAGTGCATCAATAAGGATTAAGATGATTTTTTTCATGTGAAAAAGCTCCCTATTTGTTTAATCAAGCAATGAAATATTCCTTATCGTCTAGATATCTATTATGGTTAGAAATCGATCTTTTATACGTTTTACCCAAACTTCTTAATTCACGAACCTTTCGATCCAAATAAAATAATCTTCGTCGATACCGATTATTTTGATCGTCTGATGGCAACAAGGAAAATTTAAAAAAGGAAACGTTCGAAATTTCTTAAATCTTTTGGTAGAATGAATGAAAAAAGTAAAGGGGAAATTAACGTATGATTACGGATTATCATGTTCACCTAGAAACTGGGCCATATACAATCGAATGGTTAGAAAAGTATGTAGAAGTTGCGATACAGCGGGGAATTACTGATTTAGGGTTTTCCGAACACGGCTATCGATTCAAACAATCAAAAGCCATCCTTTACAATCCTTGGATTGCAGAGCGTCAGACAGAAGATATCAATGAATATGTCAACTTGATCTTACAAGCGAAGGAAAAAGGGATTGATGTGAAATTAGGAATAGAATTAGATTTTATCCCTGGTAAAGAAAAAGAAATTGAGGATTTCTTAAAGCCTTATCCTTGGGATTATGTGATCGGTTCTGTTCATTGGATTGATGATTGGGGTTTTGATTTAACCGAAATGAGAGAAAAGTGGAATCAACGATCAATCCTGAAAGTATATGAAGAGTATTTTTGGCGGGTTGAACGACTATTGGAGTCGATGCAATTTGATATTCTTGGTCACGTTGATGTCATTAAGGTGTTTGGCCATCGGCCAAGTGAAGAGGAACAAGAACAGCTGTTAGCTCTTTATGACCGTCTTGTTCCGTTGATTCAACAAAGCGGAATCACTGTAGAAATGAGTACTGCTGGTTTAAGAAAACCTGTAGGGGAGTTATACCCAGCCCCCCTATTAATGGAACGGTTAACAAAGGCGCAAGTTCCGATGATGATCAATTCTGACGCTCACCGCCCTGAACATGTTGGAGAAGATTATGATAAGGGAATTGATTATCTGCGGAGTTATGGTGTGAATGAGGTTAGTATTTTTGAGCAAAGAAAACGGAAAATGGTCCCGTTGGGGTAGGCAATATTTCCAAAAATAAGGCTTGAATGTTCTCACGCGCTCAGATAGCGCTTATATAGAACCATTCAAGCCTAAATACACAAACTACAATTCTACTTGATAAACATTTTGAACATTTTCTACTTGTTTTAATTGTTCAATCGTATCTTCCCCTACTTCTTTGTCCACTCCAAGGAAGGCGATTGCTTTTCCGC
Organism: Tepidibacillus fermentans; assembly: GCF_004342885.1. Taxonomy (NCBI): domain Bacteria; kingdom Bacillati; phylum Bacillota; class Bacilli; order Caryophanales; family Bacillaceae; genus Tepidibacillus; species Tepidibacillus fermentans. Next base: position 44,415 of record NZ_SMAB01000008.1, on the reverse strand, counting down.
CGAGTTCGTTGCGTCCTACTTGCATCGTTGCAATGTTAATGTTCGCATTGCCTAAGATCGTACCCATTTTTCCAATGATTCCAGGTTGGTCGAAATGTTCCATAATGATGATATGACCCTCAGGGATTAAATCTACCGTATAGCCATTAAAGTTCACAATCCTTGCTCCATAGCCATTGAGTAATGTACCAGACAGATACTTTTCATCCTGATTCGTTTTCACTTTTACCGTCATTAAGTTGGTGAAACCATGAGTTTTGGAGGAACGGCTTTCTACTACGTCAATCCCCCTTCCTTTTGCTAAGACTGGTGCATTGACATCATTCACTTCTCCTACACTACCTAAATGCTGAGAGAGAATTCCTTTTAAAACGGTTCTTGTTAGAATATCAATCTCTTTTTCCGCAATATCACCAGAGAAACTGATTTCTACTTTTTCAATGGCTCCAAAGACTACGTTTGCAACAAGAATACCTAATTTCTCAGCTAATTGAATATATGGACGAACATGATTCAATATTTCAAGTGATAGTGATGGCATGTTCACAGCATTACGGAAAGGCTGGTCTGTTAGCTTGTTATATACTTCTTCAGCCACGTCGATTGCTACATTTAATTGAGCTTCCTCAGTCGAAGCACCTAAATGAGGAGTTGTAACTAGATGCGGGTGAGCAATTAATGGATTCTCCATTGGCGGTTCTTGTTCATACACATCTAGGGCAGCTGCAGCGACTGTGCCATCATTTAATGCCCGAAGTAAAGCTTCTTCGCGAATAATACCACCTCTAGCACAATTTATGATTCGTACGCCTTTTTTCATCATGGCAAATTCCTTGTCATCAATGAGATACTTTGTTTCTTTTGTAAGAGGTGTATGCACGGTAATGAAATCGGCCTGTTTCACTACATCTTCAACAGTACCTAATGTTACTCCTAGTTTGTCTGCTCGTTCTTTCGTGATATAGGGATCATAGGCAATAACTTTCATATTGAACGCTTTTGCTCGTTTTGCAACTTCTGAACCAATTCTCCCCATCCCAATAATTCCTAATGTTTTCCGGTTCAATTCAACCCCAACATATTTCTTCCGATTCCAGATCCCTTGTTTTAAGTCCTGATGAGCTTGAGGAATCCATCTGGCCATGGCAATTAACATCGCAAAGCTATGTTCAGCAGTGGAAATGGTATTCCCATCTGGAGCATTAATGACTACAATCCCTCTTTCTGTTGCAGCCTTTACATCGATATTATCAACACCAACCCCTGCTCGGCCAATCACTTGCAATTTTGTCGCTGCATCTATGATCTCTTTCGTTACCTTTGTCTGACTACGTACTAAAAGCCCATCATATTCTCCAATGATGTTCTTTAACTCTTCTGGCGACAAATCTGTTTTGATATCGAGTTCAATATCCTCTGCTTCTCTTAGTTTTTTTAAACCAATCTCAGAAATGGGATCACTAACCAAGATTTTTTTCATTTGCCCATACCTCCTGTGCTGCTTTTACTCCTGCACCTAATTCTACTGGATAACCAACTTGTTTTAATGCTAATTCTAATCCAGAAATTGTAGTTAAGATATCCATTGGATGGGTATACCCCATATGACCTATGCGGAAAATTTGCCCTTTTAGATGTTGTTGTCCACCTGCTGCTACAATCTTATAATCTTCACGCAATACTTTTCTTAATTTTTCAGGATCTAATTGGTCATTTCCCTTAATGGCTGTTACCGTACAGGAAGCGTCTCGATCATTTTTCACGAATAATTCTAAACCTAAAGCGGTAACGGCTGCACGAACCATATTGCGTAATAAGAAATGGCGTTTAAATCCTTGTTCTAATCCTTCTTCTTCGATCAAATCTAAAGATTTGGAAAGTCCAAAAACGAGGGAAACGGGCCCGGTAAATGGTGTTGTATCCTTGGCTGCATTATCTCGATAAGAACGTAAATCAAAATAGAAGCGAGTACCTTGATTTTCATCGATCACCCTCCACGCTTTTTGGCTAACAGCAATTAAAGCCAACCCGGGAGGTAATCCAAGTGCTTTATGCGACGCTGTAACTGCGATATCGACTCCCCATTCGTCAAACTTTAGATCCATTCCCACAAGTGCAGAGACGCTATCGACAACAAAGACAGCATTTGTCTCTTTAACGATATGAGCTAATTCTTGAATGGGATTGACAACTCCTGTTGAGGTTTCGCAATGGGTTGCAAAGACGGCTTTAATATCAGGATGTTGTTTTAGAATTTCTCTTATTTGATTGGGATCTGCAGCTGTTCCAAATTCAAAATCGGCTGTTAATACTTCCGCATGATAAGCCTTTGCGATTTTCGCAAATCGCCCACCAAATACTCCGGTTACAACCACGAGAACTTTGTCGCCTGGTTCAACAACATTAGCTACAGCCATTTCTAATGCCCCTGTACCACTAGAAGCGACAATCAATACATCTTGTTCTGTCTGAAAAATTCGTTTTGCTTTCTTGATCGTTTCGGCAAAAATCTTGGAGAACTCTCCACTCCGGTGTCCTAAGATTGTACGTTCCATTGCCCGTTGAACCTCTGGTGCAATGGGTGTTGGTCCAGGAATACGCAATTGTTGATACTCTTTAAACATCCTCTTCACTCCTCTTCTCCATTAATCTTTCGCACGCCTCATTGGTGCAGTGTTAAAGATAGAATATAAATGAAAAGCCTTCCAATCCCACATTGGTCTCTTCACCAATAGGGACGGAAGGCAAGTTTCCGTGATACCACCCTAATTCGTCATTATTTCGCAATAACGACCTCGGTAGGTAGTGTTAATAACACTATCTACAACGATAACGGCTTTCACCGATCAAACCTACTTCTGGTTCAGCTTGACAACTCCAGAGCGCTATTTTGCTGTCGATTCTACCAGTTCGCACCACCCACTGGCTCTCTATAATCCTCGTTCAGCAAAACTTTCCTTCTTCGTTGTTTCCATGTTTTTATTGTTTAAAGAATTGCAACGTTAAAAACTTTGATTTTATGATTGATTTTATGACGAAATGAACAGTTCGTCAAGATAAAAATTTGTTATTTTTTATTTTTTCAGATATTATTTTTCAACACTATTTTATGCATAAGGACTACCAAGCAAACAAGCCGAGTAGTCCTTTTTCTAATTCTCCATATTATATTAAACTTTAATCTTACTTCAAACGTGCTTCTAATTTTGCTTTTTCCTCTTCATATCCTGGCTTACCAAGAAGAGCAAACATATTCTTCTTATATGCTTCTACACCAGGTTGGTCAAATGGATTGACTCCTAATAGATATCCGCTAATTCCACAGGCCTTTTCAAAGAAATAGACTAAATGACCAAAGGTGAATTCGTTTAGCTGGTCAAGTTTTACCACAAGATTTGGCACTTCTCCATCGGTATGAGCTAATAATGTTCCTTCGAACGCTTTTTTATTGACGAAATCCATCGTCTTTCCTGCCAGATAATTTAATCCATCCAAATTATCTGTAGTTTCTTCAATGGTGATCTCTTCTTTTGGTTGTTCTACTACCAACACGGTCTCCATGAGATCACGACGACCTTCTTGAATATATTGTCCCATCGAATGGAGGTCCGTTGTTAAATCGACAGATGCAGGATAGATTCCTTTATGATCTTTTCCCTCACTCTCACCAAAGAGTTGTTTCCACCATTCAGAGAAATAATGTAGGCTTGGTTCATAATTGACCATGATCTCAATGGTTTTTCCCTTACGATAAAGAACATTTCTCACAACCGCATATTGATAAGCCTCATTTTGAGTAAGATCGTCATTGGAATATTCCTCGTAAGCATTCTTTGCTCCAGCCATCATTTGTTCGATATCTAGTCCAGCAACAGCGATTGGCAGTAATCCTACTGCTGTTAATACGGAATATCTTCCTCCCACATCATCAGGGATAACAAAGGTTTCATATCCTTCTTCATCAGCTAACTTACGCAATGCTCCTTTTGCTTTATCCGTAGTAGCGTAAATTCTTTTTTTGGCCTCTTCTTTTCCATATTTCTTTTCAAGGTAATCCTTAAAGATACGGAAGGCAATGGCGGGTTCCGTTGTTGTTCCTGATTTCGAAATAACGTTAACGGAAATGTCTTTACCTTCAAGGATTTCTAAGAGATGCTTGGTATAAGTAGAACTAATATGATGACCTACAAAATAGATTTCAGGGGTTTTCCGTTTATCCTTTGGCAATTGATTGTAGAAGCTGTGGGTGAGCATTTCAATCGCTGCTCTTGCTCCTAGATACGAACCCCCAATACCAATCACTACAAATGCATCCGATTTCTCTTGGATTCTCTTAGCTGCTTGTTTGATGCGTTCAAATTCTTCTTGATCATAGATTACGGGTAAATCAACCCAACCGACATAATCGTTTCCTGCACCCGATTTGTTATGTAACATCTGATGAGCAGTTTTGACCATGTCTTTCATTTGGTCAAGCTCATGTTGCTTTAGAAAAGAATTTGCTTGACTATAGTCAAATTTTACTGGTTTACTCACCTTGACACCTCCAATAATATTAAAACATCCAAATAAATGGTACAAAGAAAATTTTACTAGACGAAAAAATAAATTCAAGTCTAGGGAAAGTGGAATCAAAGGTATGATTGAGAAAAGGGGCTACGACTAGCCCCATACTTTACAATTCATTTCTCTTATTTTTGCTGATTCTTTGCCTCTTTGTTGGAGACGACACCAAAATCCTTTGCAAACTCTTGATTTAGAGCTTCACCATATTGATCTAATCTTGATGGATGGCTATGTGGACGTTATCGGTTACTTTTCTGCCAATAACGCTTCCATTTGATCTAGAATTTCCTTAAATACATCTAAGGCCTTCTGAACAGGTTCAGGGGTATTCATATCCACTCCTGCTTTTTTCAAAAGGTTCACCGGATAATCGGAACTACCCGATTTTAAGAAAGTAAGATAACGATCGACAGCTGGTTGCCCTTCTTCAAGGATTTGTTGAGATAGACTTATTGCTGCTGAGAAACCTGTCGCATATTTATACACATAGAAGTTCATATAGAAATGCGGAATCCTTGCCCATTCCAAATCAATCAAATCGTCAACCACCATTTCTGGACCATAATATTTCATATTTAATTCATGGTACATTTGATTGAGTAGCTCAGGCGTTAATGCTTCACCAGACTCTACCTTTTCATGAATCATCTTCTCAAATTCAGCAAACATCGTTTGACGATAAACGGTCGCACGGAACTGCTCGAGATAGTGATTAAGATAATAAAGCTTTTCATTTTTATCGGTGGTTGTTTTTAATAAATAGTTCATCAGCAAAGCTTCATTTAACGTGGATGCGACCTCAGCAACAAAGATTTTATAATGGGAATACACATAAGGTTGGTTCGCATGGGAATAGAAGGAATGCATGGAATGCCCAAGTTCGTGAGCCAATGTAAACATGTCGTTCACATTATTCTGATAGTTTAACAAAATATACGGATGGGTTCCATATGCCCCCCAGGAATAAGCTCCACTCGTTTTACCCTGATTCTCATACACATCAATCCAACGAGATTCAAAGCCTTTTTGTAATTGAGTCAGATAATCTTTTCCCAATGGTTCTAATCCCTTTATCACAATTTCTTGTGCCTTTTCATAAGGAACATGGATTTTCACATCTTTCACAATGGGTGTATATAGATCATACATATGAAGTTCGTCCATACCAAGAAGTTTTTTACGTAGTTTCACATAACGATACATCAAATCCATATTTTTATGTACAGTAGCGATTAAATTATCGTAAACCTCTTGAGAGACATTGTCATCATCCAATGAAGCGACCAAAGCAGATGGATATTTCCTTACTTTGGCATAAAAAACATTTTTCTTCACATTCGCATTTAATGTCGCTGCAAAAGTATTCTTTAAATTACCGTAAGTTTGATATAACGCTGTGAACGCATCTTTACGCACTCGACGATCAGCACTTTCCATGAATTGAATGTAACGACCTTTGGTTAATTCAACCTCTTCGCCATTTTCATCTTTGATTGTAGGAAACTTAATATCCGCGTTATTTAACATCCCAAAGATATTATCTGGTGCTTGCGCAACTTCTCCTACTTGGGCTAATAATTTCTCTTCTTCTGTTGATAAAACATGAGGCTTCATCCGAATAATTTCATCTAAATATTGTTGGTAGAGTTGTAGTCCTTTTTCTTCTTGAATATATTTTTTTAACGTCTCTGTTGAAATCGCTAAAATTTCGGGAACAATATAGGAACTTGCACTATTGACCTCGATACTAAGACTATTAGCTCGATCTGCAAGTGCCTGATATTTGGCATTAGTATTATCTTCATCTTTTCTCATTCTCGCATAAACAAAAATCCGACCAACCAATTCAGAAACCTGATCCGATAATTTTAAAACATGTAACAAATCTTGAGGTGAGTTCTCAAGTTTTCCCTCATATTTTTTTAATTGATCGGCCAAATCTTTTGCTTTTTTAAAATCATGTTCCCAGTCTTGATCATTGGCATAGATTGCTTCAAGATCCCATTTATATTTTAGATCAATTTCATTCCGTTTTGGTAAGGATTTCTTCCGCTGTTCTGACATGACACTTTTCCTCCTTATTCCAAAAGAATTGTTAAAATTTGTTATCCCCATCATACCACTTTTTCTTTTTGTATCATAGGTTTAAAAAATGTTTACACTCTACCAAAGTGTTTGCTAATCGGGTGTTCTTGATCATTGGCATAATTCTCTTTCGCATCAACTTGGACAATCTCCATTTCGGGATAACGAAGAAATGTTAATCGTCCACCAAAGACGCATCCTTGATCAAGGTTAATCGTATTATTGATGACTTTTGCCGAAGGGCTGGGATCATGTCCCCAAATAATCAAAAGGTCATTATGATGATGAATCGTCCAGTCTCTGCGAATTGGCTTTCCTTTTTCATCAAGACCTGCTGTATCTCCATAACGGGTAAACGAACGAATTGCAGGAGAATCCTTACCAATGTCTTGATCACGAATCCCCGCATGAACGGCAACTGCTACATCCTTTCCTTTATCTGTAATGATGTAATGAGAGGGCAAAGACAACAAGAATTCTTTCATTTCTTCTTTGAACGCTTCTGTTTTTTGTTTGCCATTTTCTTTTTCATACAGTTTCAGTTCTTCAACGAATCGTTCATCACCATGTGCCATTTTGACATTTCTCCCCATTAAATAACGGGCAATTTTCCAATTATGATTGCCATCAATCGCATAAGCTAGGTTGTTTTTCACCAAATCCATAACCAACCGCATTACTCTTAATGAATATGGCCCACGACTCATCATATCCCCTAAAAATAAAATTTTTCTTTGGTTAGGGTGAACATAGGTTCCATCCACTTGTTTTTGGTAACCTAATCGTTCCATTCCTTCTATTAGTTCGTCATAACAAGCATGTACATCTCCTACAAAATCAATGCCATGCTCTAATGGAATTCGAAAATTCATCATTCTCCCACTCACTCTTTTTATAATATATTTCTATTATTGTTTACATTTTTCTATCTGAGTATGAACATTCTGCAAATAAGTATATTTACCTTTCTTCATATTTTCTTGATACAAGCTTACTTTACACTTTAATCGTACGATTAAAAAGGCTTGTATAGATTCCATTGTTGGAAAATATACAAGCCTATAATTTTGCCTTCAACTAAAATGAAATTAGTAACCCGCCTTCACCGGCATAAGTGCCAATCGTTGGACCAATTTCCGTTAAGATAATTCGAGCGAATCGATACCTTTTTTCAATTATCTCTTTGATCATTAACGCTTTTTCCTCGCATTGTGAATGGGCAATCCCTAAAATCTTTTGCTCCAAATTCTCTCCATATTCCTCAATTAAATCAATGAGTCGTTTGATCGCATTCTTTGTGCCCCTTACTTTATCTACGACTTCTAAGGAGCCTTCAAAGCTATTTTTCATTAGTAATTTGATCGATAGAACTGATGCAATTTTGCCTCTTACCCGGTCCAATCTACCACCTTTGATTACATTTTCTAAGGTATCTAAGAAAATCAGAATATGTGAATGATCAATAATATGTTTGGTTTTCGCAACAACCTCCTCAAATGTATGCCCTTCCTTAATGAGTTGGGCTACTTGAATAAGAATCACTCCTAAGCCAATCGAAGCATTTTTTGCATCAAGAGCAACCATTTTTACATGAGGATGTTCTTCTTTATACATCTCAACAGCCATTTTCGCACTCTGATATGTACTACTTAGCTGTGAAGATAAGGTAATCACAATCCCTTGATCCTCCGATCCCATGACATTTTCAAAGTGATGAAGAAAATCATGAGGAGATGGTGCTGCCGTTTTCGGTAGCTCTTCTTCAATTTTCATTTTTTGATAAAATTCGTTTACCCCCAAATTGACGCGATCAAGAAAATGCTCACTTCGGAAGGAGATGTGTAATGGAATCACATGAATATTGTAATGTTTCATGATATCTTCAGGTAAATCACAACTACTATCGGTAAAAAGTTTGATTGACATCGATTTTTTCCTTCCCTATCTTATCTTTTCCCCTATCTATAATTGATTAAGAAGCGGGCGAAAAATTTGGTAATTGAATTTGCCGAATAAAGTTCCCTAATTGTTGAGCTGAATGTAAAAGTTTTTCCTCCTCTTCCGATGTTAAAGGTAGATCAAGTATTTCTTCAACTCCATTCTTTCCAACGATACTAGGAATTCCTAAACAAACATCACGAATTCCTTTATAGTTTTCTAAATAAGTAGAAACAGGCAAAATAGACTTTTGATCATGTAAAATGGCTTCACATATTCTTGCCAACGATAAGGCAATCGCATAATAGGTTGAACCTTTCTTTTCAATGATCTGATAAGCAGCATTCTTTGTTTGTTGATAGATCTCTTCCTTATCTTCTGGTGACAAATAACATCGAGAAGTTGTATCAGCTTTTACTTGGTTGATCCCTGCAATATTTAATAAACTCCATGCAGCAAGTTCGGTATCCCCATGTTCTCCAATAATCATACCATGAATACTTCTCGGGTCAATCTTTATTTTTTCCGATATCAAATAACGAAAACGTGCACTATCTAGTAGTGTGCCAGAACCAATGATTCGTTCTTTGGGTATATTGGTTAGCTTTATGCTGATATATGTGAGAATATCTACGGGATTCGTAGCAATTAAAAATATCGCATCTTGATTAAACTTCGTGACTTCTGAAAGGATTTGATGATAGATGGAGACGTTTCTTTGTAATAAATCAAGGCGAGTCTCTCCTGGTTTTTGTGCTGCCCCTGCCGTAATCACGATAATATCTGCATCTTTACAATCTGAATAATCTCCAGCATAGATTTTCATCGGTTGGGCCAAAAGTAAACCATGGTTTAAATCCAGAGCATCCCCTTCAGCCTTATCTCTGTTTTTGTCAATAATTACTAATTCATTGGCTAATCCTTTTAAAAGAACAGTATAGGCAAAAGTTGAACCCACTGCACCGCTTCCAATAACAACAATTTTTGTGTGATTTTTCATGATGAAAGATTCCTCCTTTTTTTCGCTACAATTATTACTTTACATCCAAAACAATTTTTTTATAGTAATTTAAAATTGTAACGATTTGTTCAAAAGTTTGTGAACAATTTATGGCTTAAAAGCGAAGATGGTGCTAGGTTTGAAAAGCCTTTCTTATATATATAGTGCAAGGAAATAAAAAATTATCCCTTGTAAAATCAAATAAAATAGGAGGAGATTTTATGGTACGTTGGCTTCGTGAAAATCTTTATGCTTCATTTATCCTATTGGTTCTTCGATTGTACCTTGGATGGCAATGGATTTCAGCTGGTTGGGAAAAACTAACAGGTGATGGTCCATTTGATGCATCAGGATTCTTAAAAGGTGCATTACAGAAAATGGGCGGAGATCATCCATCCGTTTCTCAATGGTGGGGTAGCTTCGTTGAGAATTTTGCTTTACCAAATGTCGGTTTCTTTAACTTTGTGATTCCTTGGGGTGAATTCTTAGTAGGTTTAGGACTCATTCTTGGTTGTTTGACAACGGCAGCTATGTTCTTTGGAATGATGATGAATTTCTCTTTCCTCTTCAGTGGTACGGTTAGCCATAATCCACAAATGGTATTACTCAGTATCTTTGTAATTGTTGCTGGTTACAATGCAGGTCGTATTGGCTTGGACCGTTGGGTCATTCCTTATATTCGAACATGGTGGGGAAATGTAAGGAAGAAACAGGCATAATCTAATTCCCAAATGTGCCAGATGAAAACTACTCTATATTAAAAAGGAGTTGCCTATTTTACAGGTACTCCTTTTTCTTTTTGAACCGTTTCATTTCGAAAATGAAACATATTGGTTTTTACAAGTAAATCTTTTAATTCTTCAGCCAGATATTGAAAATCTTCCAATTCAATGGAATCGGAATCGATTTGGTTCACCATATAAGTAATTAATTGTAATTTATCTTTGATATATTGAAGTTGTTTTTTCTTGTCATATATTGGTGTTGACATGGGAATCTATCCTCCTTGATGTTATCATCGATTTTATTTTATAACAAATTGAAAAATAATCCTATGGTTAAAAAATTTGCTACAGTTTAAAAATAAGTTCTCTCCTTTTTAAACGCTCGATTCCTTCTTTACAAACCCCATACGTTAGCCAAGAACATCCTTCACAAATCACATCTAAATCGCTTGCTTCTACCCTTTCTTGTGTTCTTAGTAATAATTCTTTTTTGGTATAGACACTATTCGCTTCGATCCCTAACTTTTTTATGACTCTTTGATCCATTTCCATCACATGTTGATTTGAATTCTCATCTGCATTACACTTATCTTTTCCATTGTGTGGACAACCTTGACAGACATCATCTAATTGATTGACAACTTGAATCAATAATTCTGGATTAGTTAAATCATCACGCAAGATTGTTGTAATTTTTTCCATTTCCTTTACAAATGATTCACTATAGCCCATTCCTTGAAAACCATGAATACAGAGTAGATGGTGTCCTCTAATTCTAATCATTTTCTCCCCTTCTTTTTTATTTTTTGTTCAATAAAGATAAAGCCTCCAATGTTTTTAAGGTATATTCAATCAATTCTGGTATGTCTTCTATATTATCCTCATCAATTTTTCTTCCAAACTGAAGTAGAATCTCATTATTCATCTTCCCTGTATTGGGATATATATAATGAATGGTTTGGGTGAGTATTGGCCGATAATTCCAGATCTGATTAATCTTTTCTTCAATATGCTTACATTGTTGATCTGGATTTTCGATGACTGTGTAAAAACGAATAGAAATTTCACATCCCGGCTTATTTTCATTTTCTATTTCTAGAATTTCCATTGTCAAATCTTCTGTACCTGCACTTAGAGTAACTTCAGCTGTTTCTTCTTGATTCCCTGCCAATAAACGAAATTGAATACGGTATTTCCTAGACATCCTCGCTAAATCAACCCAGTCGTTTCTTTGTACAATAATAATCTTCCCCTCTAGATCTAGATCATAAATCCTTCCTTCTAAAATCACTTTAATATTGTCAAAAATTGTCGGGTCAAACATTTTTTCCCTCCAAAAATATCCTATAGTAGGTATAAAATACAACATTTTTTCGCAAATTACATTTGTATTCTCAGTCAGAAAGGAGATTATGAGTATGCATCAACAATTAACACAAATGGAATTACAAAGCTTAAGAGAATTAATCAATGCTCACAGTTTAGGTTATCAAAAATTACAAGAATATGCCAACCAAGTCACTGATCCACAGATCAAACAAATGTTACAACAATCTGCTCAATCTGCACAAAACACCAAACAAAAATTAATGTCATTCTTACAATAGGGGGATCTATATGCAAGAAAAACAAATTGTTAATGACGTTTTAAATCAACTAAAGGGAAGCCTAGAAAATTATGCACGTGTGATTGCTGAAACTTCAAATCCTCAATTGAGACAAACCCTGCAACAAATTCGTAATTCTGACGAACAATTTCAGTTTGATTTAGCTAATATTGCTACACAAAAAGGGTATTATAAACCGGCACAACCTGCTACCCCACAAGATATTCAACAAATGAAAAATGAATTAAGCCAAGCGTAAACAAACGACTCACAAAGCTAATAAATGTTTGCTAAAAGAGATGACCTTTTTGTCATCTCTTTTTTTTTTTATATCAAATAAAATTCAGAATATTAAAAATATAATGAAGGAAATTTTACTTTTATCCAGAATTTAATCATATAATAAAACAAAAAAAGGAGAGGTGGTAATGAATCAAAAAAAAATTCTTCAAAGCAAACAAGCTAAACAAGCACTAAAAAAAGTTGTTCAGATCGGGGAAAAGCTTTCTCCTCTTCTTGAAAAAGATCCAGCACTTATCACAAATGAAAAAGTAATTCGGAATCTTTTGGATCAGTCTCTAGAAAAAGATGAATATTTTGTTATCGTTGATGAGAATGGTTGGGGAAAAATTCATACCAACCGACTGCGAGAGGGTATGCTTTTTAATGATGAAGTTGGGCTAAAATCAGCCAAAACGAAAGAACCATTATTACAAATCTATCAACGAAATACAGGGGAAATCATGATCGATGCCTCCTGCCCTATTTATCAAGATCAAAAGCATTCTTATAACTTAAGATTAGGGCGAATTGTCAACAAATCATATTTACATACATTCCTTTATGCGTTAGGATTGTTACCCTTGTTGGTGACTTTCGTTAGTTTGTTCCTCTTTGGCTTTGACAAGATCTTTCTTTCCCTTCTTCTGGGAATGATTAGTTCTCTCATTTTTTCTACGTGGTTTCAAATATCAATGGTTAAATCTGTAGAAGAATGGCTTAAGATCACCAGATTCATTTCTACAGGAAATCTAACAAAAAGAGTAAAGAAAACGTTTTGGCGAGATCAATTTCATCAAATCGGATATGAATTAAATAAAATCGCAATCGGTATCCATTCAATCTTAACTGAGTTAAAAAATGCTGCATATCACACGAAATCATTTATCATGAAACAAGCAAAATATACGGAGCAATTATCTGGATCATTTCAAGAACTAACAGCTACAATGGAAGAATTTAGTGCTGGAACTGAGACTCAATTACAATCTCTCGCTAATATGGAACAAAATATTCAAGATGTACTTCAGATCACCAAGTCTATTCAATCTTCCATTCAAACGAGTGTTGAACTCTCGCAAAACGCTTCAATTACTGCAATGAATGGTACAGAAGCTGTACAACAAACTTCAAACCAAATGGAAAAAATAAAGAAACTCATTTATGATTCATCTCTTGCGAGTCATAGAATGAACCAGCGAATAACAGAAATATCACAAAAAGTCTCTGCGATCACCAAAATAGCGAAACAAACCAATCTTTTGGCACTAAACGCATCGATTGAAGCTGCTCATGCAGGAGAAGAAGGCCGTGGATTTGCCGTAGTCGCGGAAGAAGTACGGGATTTAGCAGAAGAAACAACAAGCTTTGCAAAAGAGGTTCTTGATCTCTTAGAACAAGTAAACCATGAGAGTAAGATGTCACTAGAATCCGTTGAGCGCGGGGTAGAAGAGATGGAAATAGGAATGAACATGGTGAAAAAAGCTGGAAATGCCATCACTCTTCTTAACGATGTTGTCATCAATACAAAAGATAATGTATTACAAAACAAGTCTCAATCCTATCAATTAATTGAACATAATCGAAATATAGAACGCTCAATTCATGAAATCATGCAGATTTCTCACTCGTTTACGAATGCCGCTAAAGAAGTAAGTCTAACGATGGAACAACATAGTCATGATGTCATCCAACTAGCAAAGGATGCGGAGAATTTGAAAAATCAAGCATTATCTTTAGAAAAAATCGTAAACCGATTTGTACTATAACATAAATCATGTGCGATATAAATTATAAATTAGGGGGGTTATTTGTGGAAAATTCGTTACTTCCATTTTTAAAAGGCATACCTCTATTTTCCCATTTACCTGATGAGGATATTCAGAAAATAATTTCTGTATCTAAACAAGCTCGGTTCACTGATCATCAAATTGTAGTAAATCAAAACGATAAACAAATAGATCATCTTTTTGTTGTTTTAAATGGATTAGCCAAAAATATTATCATCAATGAAGACCAAGAAGAGATCACAATTAAAACCTATGGTAAAGGTGAAGTTTTTGGACTGATTCATGCGATGTCAGGAGAAGGGTTCTCTTATACGATCCGAGCTGCTCATGAAGTAGAATTTCTGTTAGTTCCTTTGACAATTTTTGAATCATTAATGTCAAAATATCCATTTTTTATGGAAGAAGTGGCTCGGTTAATTACCCTTCGCCTTCGTGAATTATATAAACAGTTAGAAAAAGAAACATCCATAGCTTTTAGTAGCATACAAGGATCCCCTTATCGGAAAAAAGTGATTGAATTCATGAGTCAACCTATCCTTACTTGTCAGAAAGATGATTATCTTTTAGAAATAGCGCAAACCATTCTTGACCAAAGAGTTGGGTCAATCATCGTTCTTAATGAACATCAATCTCCAATTGGTATTATCACGGAAAAAGATTTGATTAAAGCTTTTACTACTCTATATCAATATCACCAAGGCAGGGAATGTAAGACTTTTGTTCAGGCAGAAGAAGTGATGACATCCCCACTTATCACTATTTCCCCTGATGCTTTTTATTATGATGCTTTACATCTCATGTTAAAACATAACATTAAACACTTACCTGTTGTTGATCAAGAAACTGTAATAGGGATTGTTTCCACCAAAAATTTAATTCATTCCTTTTCGAATCATAGTTTTCGCTTGATCAAAGAAATTGAATCGACGACTTCGTTAGAAGAACTTTTGCCAATGAAATCACAAGTCAATCAAATGCTACAAGAAATGATCCAACAACATGCTACTCCTAAAGAATTAGCCGCCATTATTACAGAGATGAATGAACGGGTGACGAAGAAAATCATTTCGTTTGCTGAAAAAGAGATGATAAGGGATGGGTATGGTACTCCACCAGTATCTTTTTGTTGGTTAAGTCTAGGAAGTGAAGGGCGTAAAGAACAAACCTTACAAACGGATCAAGATAATGCCATTGTTTATGCCGATGTCCCAGAAAAAGAGGAAGAAAAGGTTGATCAATATTTTACAAAATTAGCTGAAAAGATTGTCACCTACTTAGACCAATATGGTTTCCCCAAATGTACAGGTGGAGTCATGGCAACCAATCCTAAATGGAGAAAGAGCCTTAGTCAATGGATCAACTCGATTCATTTATGGTATCAAAAACGCAGTCCAGATATGATTCGCCAATTTACTATTTTCTTTGATTTTCGTCCGATTTATGGAGATTATTATCTAGCTGAACAAATTCGAAATGTTTTCCTCGATCAATCACAGCCACCTATTTTCCTTCACTTACTTGCTGAAGATGAATCGAGAATTGAAGTCCCAATCAATCGTTTTGGTCGATTTATAACCAGAAAAGGAGAACATCAAGGGAAAATCGATATGAAACATGGTGGGATCCTGCATATAATCAATGGCTTACGAATGTTAGCTTTTAAATATGGAATTATGGAAACGAGTTCTTGGGAAAGAATTGAGGCATTAAAAGAAAAAGGAATACTCACTTTCGATGAAGCAGATGAAATTACTCAAGCCTTTGATGATTTCATCATTTTGCGAATAAAATATGTTGATTCCTTTATCGATCCTCACCATTTATCAAAAAAAGAACGGATTCAACTAAAAAAAGCATTAATGACAGCCCGTTGGTTTCAACAATGGTCCATTCGTCATCTGGCAATGCCTGGTTCACATTTGAGGGGGTTTTAATGTATGGCATTGTTAAAGAAAAATCATCAACTTTTTCATGAGATTCAACCATTACTCATTCCTAAAAAAGAAATGGTCGACCCTGATCATCGCTTAAAAGAAATCGAATATGTCGTCTTTGATACGGAGACAACAGGTTTTCATCCTTATGCAGGGGATCAGATTATTGCAATAGGGGCAGTCAAGCTTGTCAGAGGGCAAATCACAGAAACATTTCATACTTATGTAAACCCTTTAAGAGAAGTTCCCAAGGAAATTGAAACTCTAACAGGAATCACGAACCAACAATTAAAAGATCAACCTTTGATTTTAGATGCAATATATCAATTTCTGCAATTTGCTTATCAATCCTACTTAGTTGCGCATGGTGCCGATTTTGACCTTCACTTTTTAAATATAGCTCTTAAAAAACACACAGGGTTGAAAATACGACATCCCATTATTGATACCATGAATATCGCTTTTCATCTCCTTCCAAGGTTAGATTCTCATCACTTAGACCGATTGTTAGAATTTTATCAGATTCCAATTGTCGATCGTCATACCGCACTTGGCGATGCAAAGATGACTGCTAAACTTTTTCAGTGTTTATTACAACAATTGGAAGAAAAGGGAATTTCAACAGTGGGAGCATTAAAAAGGAGCATGCCAAGCGTATGCCGACAAGCTCCTTATCTAAAATTTTAAACTTTGTAAAAAAACAATAGTCTAGCGAAGGTTTATTCTGATTTTCTATTTTGATTGGTTATTGGAAGATGAATCGTAAATGTTGTCCCTAAGCCTTGTTGACTATCTACCGTGATCTTCCCATTTAACTCTTGAATGATTCGATAGCTGATCATCAAACCTAAACCAGTTCCCTTCTCTTTCATTGTAAAAAAAGGTGTACCTAACTTTTCAATGGTTGTTTTATTCATCCCGATTCCTGTGTCTTGGAAAATGATCTCAATTTGCTGATTTGTCATCTCATATCGTGTTGAGATAGTTAGGGAGCCCCCATGTGGCATTGCATCGATTGCATTTTGGATGAGATTGATAAAGACCTGTTTGATAAAGGTTGGATCAAGCACCGTTTTTGGAATGGGCATTAAATTTTTATCAATTAGAATATTCTTCATTGGCATTTGTGATTCAAACAGTAATAATACTTCATCAATCACTTGATTAAGATCGGTCGGTACATTATGAAACGAAGTGTTAGGTTTTGCAAAGGTTAGAAAATCAGTAATGATTCGATTTACGCGATCGATTTCTTGAAAGATAATGGGGAAATAAGGTTTATCCTGCATTATTTTTTCTTCTTTCATGATTTGGAGAAAACCTCGAATCGTGGTAATGGGATTGCGAATTTCATGAACAAAACCAGCTGCCAACTCCCCAGCTGCTTTCAGCTTTTCCGATCGAATCAGTTGTTTTTCCCGCTCTTTTAGTTGTTCTGTCATAAGGTTAAATGTATGGTTTAATTGATTTAATTCTTGATATGTATCTAGATTTAATGGTTTCACCTTTTTCCCTTTCGCAAAATCAGAAGTTGCTGCTACCAACTGATTAATTGGTAAAACAATTGATCGAGCCAAAGGAATTACAGCTAGTATGATCAATGTCAACATGACACCAAATAAAATGAGATATTTTATTAATAGTTGTTTTAATGGAGCATAAAATTCATCTTTGGCTACAGAAACACCAATATACCAATCCTGTTGGAATCCCTTTGTCGGTTTAATACGAGTAAAAGCATTCACCGTATTTCCCGTAGTCGAATAGAATATTTGTTTGTTTTTACTAAGCTCCTCTAATTGATTTAGATCAAGATGGTTCTTCTTAAAGAAATTTTCTTTTAAAATTTTTGCTCGGTTAGGGTGTGCGATATAGTCACCATTCCTATTAATTAAGAACGCATAAGCAGATAAATTCACATTTTTGCTTTCATTCGCAAATTGATCCATCGTTTTATATAATTGATTAAGATTGATTGCCGGGGAGACAACCCCAATGATCTCTCCCTTTTGACTGGTGATCGGACCAACTAATGTTAAAAGGGGTTTATTTAAAGCAGGAGATAAGTAAATATCTGATATATATATATTTCCATGAATTGCAGGTTGAAACCAACTTCGTTTACTTAAATCTTTGCCGATGACTCCTTCATTGGTATCATAAATAACGATCCCTTGATCATCGGTTAAGATTGCACCCTCATAAATGGTATGAATCTGAACGAATTTCTTTAATTCTCTCTTAATATCCTCTATAGAAGCATTGTTTTTTTTTAATAACTCATTTTCTTGTAATAGGTTTACATCCATTAATCGTTCTGAGATAAAATTCTCAATTTCAACAGCTAGATTATTAGATAATAGAAATAAATTCTGATCCATTTCTTTTGTTAATGATTCTTTATGCGCTTGGTAGGAGATATATCCGACAAAGATCATCGGGACCATACTAATAAACAGAGCAAAAAGCAATAAACGAGAATATAATGTCTTCGCCATTCAATATAATCCTTCCATAATAAGTAGTATATCTGTATCTGTATCTATCTTTATTCTAATTAAACATAAATTCGACATAGTTCTACATTTTCCTGCTTTTTTTAAAAAAGGTTATATTTCTTGGCGTTCCCTGATAAAATCCAGCAAATGTTTACACCCTTTTGTCACCAACTGATACACATAGTCAAACCGGCCAGTATAGTAAGGATCTTCAATATCTTTTTCATTTAAATGAGGAACGAAGTCAAGTAATCTTGCAATATACCCTGTTTCTTTTCCACCTGCCAATTGCCGTAATGAATCCAAATTCCCCTCATCCATTGCAATAATATAATCAAACTCTTTTAAGTCGCTTGGACGAATTTGCCTTGCAAAAATTCCTTTGTAACTAATTTGATACTGGTCAAGAATGCTTCTTGTACCATGGTGAGGTTGTTCGCCCTCATGCCAATGACCGATACCTGCTGAATCAACGGTGATTTTGTCTCCTAAACCTTCTTTCTTAACCATATCGCGAAAAACAGCTTCCGCCATAGGTGAGCGGCAGATATTCCCTAAACAAACAAATAATACTTTAATCATGCTATACCTCCTAGATGGATAAATCTATTATTATTATTATAATTCTTCACTAGCATTGCCCTTAATTAAATCATAATGGACACGTCCTTTCACTTTTATTGTAAAGGACTTAACTTATCTATGCCCATGAAACTATACTAACATCAAATCAATATGATGAAAATATTTATGAAAGATCATATCCTTATAATCTGACACATCGTTTTTGAATATTGCTATTATTTCGAATTATTAGATTAAAATCAAGGATATTTTAAATGAAGATGGCCCAATGTAAAAAATGTTGAGGTAATACAAACTGTTGGCAAAATATTCAGAAATATAGTACGATTTGTTTAAAAGTATGAATTGGATTCTGGAGGACTTATTATGAAAGTGTTTATTACAGGTTCTTCTGGTTATGTCGGCTATAAAGTCATGCAATCAGTTCTTGAACATGGACATGAAGTTGTTGCTTTAATCCGTTCAGTCGAAGGGCAGCTACTATATGAACCACGAGTCACTTATGTCTATGGTGATATTACTGATCCTCAATCTCTTTCAGGTGTAATGGATGGTTACGATGTTGTCATTCATTTAGTTGGAATTATTCGTGAGGTCTCTAAAAAAGGGATCACGATGAATAGGATACATGTAGAGGGAACAAGAAATATTGTTACTGAGGCCAAAAAAGCTGGAATCAATCGTTTCTTGCACATGAGTGCACTAGGTGCTAAGCAAAACTCACATACAGCCTACCATCAATCAAAGTGGGAAGCTGAACAAATCGTGAGAGAATCAGGACTATCATATACGATTTTTCGACCATCGGTGATTTTCGGTGAGGGTGGACCAGGTCCAAACTTTGTTAACCAATTACGTGATTTAGTCAAAAATGCCCCAATTGTACCTGTCATCGGGGATGGTTCTTCTTTACTTCAACCAGTATCAATCAAGAATGTAGCTGACGGATTTGCAAAGGGGGTAGAACTAAAGCAAACAATAGGCAAAACCTATGAGCTTGGAGGACCAGAGCAAATCTCTTATTTGAAAATCCTAAGCTTGATTGCGGATTCACTAGATAAAAGACTTAGAAAAATTCATGTTCCTATTACGCTAATGAAATATATTGTTCCAATCATGGAAAAGATACCACAATTTCCGATTACCAATGATCAACTTACGATGTTACTAGAAGGGAATATTACAAGTACAGCGGAGACGTATTACAAGGATTTTGGAATCGAACCCATTCCTTTTGAAGTATAATAGTCAAGTTAAGATTTATTTTAACAATGAGATCACTTCATGAATTTTATTTTGAGCTGCTCGTTCTCCTGCTTCTATACATTCACGAATTTTTCCAATGTCAAACGCTAAAATATGTCCAACTTCTGGTCGAATCACTACATCCGCATATTTAAGATTTGTTCGTCGTTGTTCTGTTGTCATGATCGTATATGACCGATAAATGACTTCCAAAAGATTACGAGGTTCTTGTTCTTCATGTTCTTTTTCAACATCAACGGCGACAACTATGTCTACACCAGCTGCACGCAATAAATCTGCTGGGAGGTTATTCAAAACTCCCCCGTCTACCAACACCATATCTTTATAATGAACAGGGGCAAAAATGCCTGGCACTGATGTAGTCGCCCGTATTGCTAAAACAAGACTATCTTTTTCAAAAATAAAAATATTTCCTTTAATCAAATCCACAGATACAGCACGAAAGGGAATCTTCAGGTCTTCGATTTTAAGATCTCCAAGTCCTTTTTGTTCCAATAATTGAATGAGTGTTGAGTAAATTTTGTTTCCGGCAAAAATTCCACGCTTTAAAATGCCAATATCGATTAACCGATAGGATGGAGTTGAAAGAACAAATTCCTCAATTTCTTCAATATCGATTCCCGCGGCAACCAATCCACCTATGGCACCACCCATACTGGTACCAACAATAAAATCAAGGGGAATTTGATACTGTTTAAACACTTTTAACACGCCTATATGAGATAAGCCGCGTACCGCTCCACCCCCTAATGCGATTCCCACTTTCATGCTGATTCTTTCCTTTCGTTACTAAAAATTTGTAGATCTTTTATAATTATGCAAAATGCTTAAAATAAATTTGTAAAAAATTTAATGATTTTACCTAAGAATGAGGTACTTTCCACTTTCTTATTCTCCGTTGTTCCAATTTTTTTTTGCTCTGGTAATCCTTTTGCTTGTTCTTTCTTTATCGCATCTGTTTTTAAGATGAAACGTACTTCACCATTTGCTCCCTCTGGTTTACCAAGAAATGTATTATATTGTTCAGCAGCTGCTTTGGATTGATCCAAAATTGCTTCTCCTTCATATAGTTTATCCAATCCAGTGATCAATCCACTCTTCATTTCAGCGACTCCACCCGACAATTTCGTGATTCCAGTTCCAAAATCAAGAATCCCTTTCTCCAATTGATCTGCACCAGTCGCTAACTGATCCACTCCATTTTTCGATTGATTTAATCCTTCATTCATCGTATTTAAACCAGGAAATGGTTGTCCTTGCAACATTCCTCCATTAGCTAGTACCGTTAACATTTGTTGCTCTCCTTGAACCGCTTGAAGAAGCATCTGTAAACTTTGATCTTCTGGTTTTTGTGCAGCTAATTGTTGTGCTATAGCAAGAATTTGCTGATTCGTATCGAGCGACTGCTTCAAAAGGGCAGTTTGCGCCTGATTTACTTGAATCAGCTGATTAATCCCTTGTGATAGTCCATTTAAACCATTCTTTAACTGACGATGACCATTTGCTAATTGAGTCGCCCCATTGCCAAATTGCTCTAACGCGGTAGAAATTTGTTGAACACCACTAGTTAATTGTTCCAATTGTCCTTTTACTGGCACTTCTGGTACTGAAGGGAGTTTTGGAATAATAGTAATCGTTATAGGTTCAAGTTCAATATCTGTCCCCTTCATTTCAAAGGTTATCGTTTCTTCAGGATTAGGTACAACCATCCAGGTCGCATTTATCTGTTTTCCTGTCATCACTGTGATGGCATCCCCAAGTTTCATATCTGTAAAATGATCACTTGGAATATTAATCGATACAAGGGACAACATTGGTGTCACTAGATCTGTCTTTATGCTTTGCTTTGCTCCATTGTATCCTTGATAAGTTATCGTTTTATTTTGATTAAGATGATTTTTTAACTTTACTTCAATTTTAACCGTACCGTTTTTCCCCGCGATGGAGGCAGCATCCATTTTTTGCCCATCTAGATAATAGCTAATGGATACATCAACCGGGAGTTGTTGGTTGGTTTCACCAGAATAATAAATAGACTTTTCGCCATTAACTTGAGTATTCCAGATAATTTGTCCATCCTTTACCGTAGGTTTCTCTGTACCACTCACATTTTTGAGATTTTTTAACTGTCCAATATCCTTCACGGTTACATTTCCATTTCCCCTTATTTGCAACCAATCGACAACAATCGATTTCTTCACTGTACCATCAGGATTAAGCAAACTATAAACGGTTTCTCGATCGGTCACATCTGTAGAAGATGCAGCAAAAGTTCCAGTTACGGGCGTTAAGAAAATGATAGAAGCCGTTAATACAGGGATTGCTTTTTTTATCACTTTCATGTTCATTTCTCCTCTCCATATATGTTGATTTCACAAAAACCGTTGCCGATTCAAATCATTATTTTGCTAAATCAATAGATTCTATTGTCCTCTTTTGTTGCTTTTTAATTGTTTTTTTTGGCCAGCCAAGCGTTAGTTTTGATGTAAATGTTTCTAATGTAAGCAATACGGCTGGTAACAAGATAAGAATGACAGCTAAAGAAATAATCGCACCACGAGCAATCATAAATGTTAAGTCCCTCAGTAAACTAATGTCAGAGAATATATAAATTCCAATCACTGCAGCAAATAAAGCAAGAGCGCTACTTAAGATTGCTTTTCCACTCGCTTTTAAAGCCCGATACATCGCTTCTACCTTTGATAAATTTTCTAATTCCTCTTTATAACGGGTCACTAGCAAAATGGCATAGTTGATCGTACTTCCAAGTTGAATCGCACCGATGGCGAATGAACCGATAAACGGCATCGAGCGTCCAAGGTAAAAATCAAGTCCTTGGTTAAAATAGATGGCTAACTCAATTCCACCCACCAATATCACCGGCAATGCAATCGAGCGAAGGGCTAAAGCAATGATTAATAATACGGCCACTATAGAAATCAAATCTACTTTTTTAATGTCATCTTGTACAGTTTTTGTTAGATCGTTTTGTAACACCGATTGACCTGTGAGATAGATATGACCTTCATAGGGTTTAATCATGTTATTGATCTGTTGAATCGCCTGAGTGGTTCGTTCGTCATACGATCCATACTCCATTTGTACCAACATATAAATGTAATTGTCCCTCATAAACATCGTTTTTAAATTTTCAGGAATAAATTCTGTAGGAATCGTTGGATCTGCAAACGTATCATAGCTAATTACCTTCTTGATCCCATCCATATTCTCAACTTGTTTTTTTATAGTGATCCGATCTTGATCAGAAAGAGTCTGATCCATAACCAAGAAAGCCGAATCAGTAGATGGGAAATCTTTTTTAATAACATCCAGATTCTTAATTGAATCTAAACTCTTTGGCATAAGTTGATCGATATCATAAATAACATTGACGTTTTTCAACCCAATGACTGCTGGAATAAACAATAGCAAAAAGACGACAAATATCACTTTATATTTACGAGTCACCACTTGGGCCAATCGTTGAAAACTAGGGATAAACACAGGATGTTGCACTTTTTGAATCCACTTATCAAATACTAAGATTAATGACGGCAATAATGTCAAAATCAATAAAACGCTAAATATTACACCTCTTGCCATTGTAATCCCTAAATCTTGACCAATCCCTAATGCCATTGGAACCATGGCAAGGAAACCAGCTACTGCTGTTGCCGAACTCGCCAAAATAGCCAATGCTGTACGTTTAATCGCAACGATCATCGCTTCATTCTTTTCTTTATTCTTGCGTTCTTCTTCATATCGATGAACGAGAAAAATGGAAAAATCCATTGTCACCCCTAGTTGCAAGGCTCCAGCAATCGCCGCAGTGATATATGACATTGAACTACCAATATAATATGGGAAGCCTAAGTTGTAGATGATGGAAACCCCAATTGAGAAAAGAATAGGGATGATAAACGACGGCAAGGTCAATCCCAAAAGCACCAAAATAAATCCAATTCCTGATGCCGAATAAACAAACATTTCACTTTCAAGCAGTTGGCGTAGTTCGGTTAGCATAGGTGGAGTACCCGCAAAGTATACATTTGGCCCTAGAATTTTTTTAATTTCTTGTACAGAATGATAGGTTTTTTCCGACGCAGCTTCTTCTTGAAATT
The DNA here is from genome assembly GCF_004342885.1 of Tepidibacillus fermentans. Taxonomy (NCBI): domain Bacteria; kingdom Bacillati; phylum Bacillota; class Bacilli; order Caryophanales; family Bacillaceae; genus Tepidibacillus; species Tepidibacillus fermentans. Next base: position 20,021 of record NZ_SMAB01000008.1, on the reverse strand, counting down.
GAATCTGCATCATTGTGCTATCATTAGCGTAAAATTGATTAACCAAATCTTCTGGTAAAAATTCACGAGGTAAAGTAAGATCAGCCAAATCGGTAATCCAGTTGACCGTTTCCACGCCATCTACTTTTTCTATTTTTTCTTTTAAATTTTCCACTTCTACATCTGTTTTATTTTTCACCATCAATATACCTGTACCGCCATATCCAAACGTTTTATTCATAATGTTTTGGCCTTGTACAGAAGGAAGGTTTTCTGGAAGATAAGCAAAAATATCATAATTGATTGGTGTTCTCATCATTCCAATCAAGGCAGGAAATACAAGGATGATAGAAAAGAGAATAATAAATAGTTTACTTTTCACTACGAATTTTCCAAAAGCTTCAAGCATAGAAATCACCTACCCAAAGAAATAAAATTTTTAGCTTTTTCAAACCACTAAACGTATACCACCTCCTCTGATTGATCTTTCAATAAAAACAAAAATAACACAAAAGACCCAAAAAATAATCTAACAAATGGTCAAGTAATATACCTTGACCATTAAGCAAGAGCTTCATTTAGAAAATGAGAGAGCATTCTCCTCTCATCCTCAGAAAGGTCATTGATCGTTTTTAGAAACTTTACGACCAAATCAGTGGTTTCAATGCCTATTTCATGATTCATTGTTTGGATGATTGTACCAACCACCGTCCCTACAAACATAGTGACTCCCATTTCATTTGTTGGAGCATTATGAACCATGCGTTTGATTAATGACTCGATTTCTCCTCCAATATTTTTAAGATAAACAAGAAAAAGTCCAATAATATATGCACTAAATGATATTTGAACCTGAACTTTTGAAATTTCTTCTAACATCTTTTCAATCGTAGTCCGAAAACTATAATGGTGTTTATTATTCAAAAATTCATAAATGTTCTTTTTTATTTTATTCCATTCCTCTTGAGATATGTTATCAGAATGCTTAAAATCAAATAGGTTTGTAGCCTTTGTTGATGGTTGAAAAACAACTTGGGATCGCCCTTTTTCACCAGGATTCACTGAGTAACCACGGATGAGATAGCCATTTTTTTCGAGTTCCATCATCATATCGTATGCTGTCCATTTACTGACGCCTATCACTTTTGCTAATGTCTCATAATGAACTGGTACATTTGTTTTTTTGTACAGATCGATTATTTTTTGCAGAAATTGCTTGCGGCGTCCAGACAAAATCATTTCATCTCACCCCAAAAAACCAAAATATACTTCGTTAAAATATTAATCGAATCCAAACTGATTGTCAATTTTATTCAAGTCATATTCTACTACTCAAATCTACTTAAATCAGCGTAATATCTTTTTAAAAAATCATAAAATAGTTGTTCTGACGGCGAAAGCTTTCGTTCTTTAGAAATAATCATACCTACCGTACGTGTTACCTTTGGTTCACTAATAGGGATCTTAACCGTTGTTCTAGGAATATTATCATAAAGGGTTATCTCTGGCAAAATAGTAACACCTAGCCCTGCTGCGACTAAACCTTTAATCGTATCCGTATCATCTCCTTCAACAGATACCTTAGGTTCAAATCCGATTTGTTGACAAGCATTTACAACAATCTTTCGTAATATAAATCCCTCTGGAAACAATACAAACGAATCATGACGTAACTGACTTAACTGGATAGAGGAATTATTCGCCAAAGGATGACCAGATGGAAGAAGTGCAACCATACTCTCTAAAAAAAGGATGTGAGTTTTTAATTGCTTTTCATTTCTTGGAACAGGTCCTAGTAATGCTAATTCAATCTCTCCTTTTATCACCGAATCGATTAGATTGCGATAAGAACCTTGGCGGAGTTGAAATTGAACATGTGGAAATCTCTCTCGGAATTCAGAGATGACCGTTGGCAACATATAGTTAGCAAGACTACTAGGAAAACCCACACGTATTGTTCCTCGCTCCGGATCGAGAAATTCTTCGATTTCTAATTTACCCTTTTCGATCACTTTTATCGCTTGTTGCATATATTCAAGAAATATTTTCCCGATATATGTAAGCTTCACGTTCCGTCCTTCACGGATAAATAACTTAACCCCTAATTCTTCTTCTAAATTAGCGATTTGACGGCTAACAGCTGATTGAGCAACGTTTAAATGATAAGAAGCTTCTGTTACATGTTCCCGTTTTGCAACTTCTATGAAATATTCGATCTGTCTTAACTCCATCTTCTTCCTCACCTTCCGCATTCATCTCAATTCGGCATAAATGTTATCTAAATTTTATATTGTTTCGATAAATTTGAAAATATAAAATTCAACTATGAAAGATATATTCTTAAATTAAAGCTATACCGTATAAAAGTAAAATTTGTGAAAGTTTGAACTTATGAAGGATTTTCAAGTAAATAAAATGGATTGGGGAGATGATGTTATGGTAATGACTTATAAAAATATTGAACAAAACGAAAATAAAAACCTTACACGAGCTAGGATGTATGTCAATCATGTGTTTGAGACTGTAAAAAGGCGTAACCCCAATGAAAGTGAGTTTCACCAAGCTGTAAAAGAAATTCTAGATTCGCTAGTACCTGTATTTGAAAAACATCCTCAATATATGGAAAACGGTATTCTTGAAAGAATTGTAGAACCTGAAAGAATGATTATCTTTCGTGTACCATGGGTCGATGATCAAGGAAAAGTGAGAGTGAACCGCGGATTCCGTGTACAATTCAACAGTGCAATTGGGCCTTATAAAGGCGGCCTTCGATTCCATCCATCCGTAAACGCCAGTATCATTAAATTCTTAGGTTTTGAGCAAATATTTAAAAATTCATTGACAGGGCAACCTATTGGTGGTGCAAAAGGTGGTTCAGACTTCGACCCTAAGGGAAAATCTGATCAAGAGATTATGAGATTTGCTCAAAGCTTTATGACGGAGCTTTATAAATACATCGGACCAGACACAGATGTTCCTGCTGGAGATATAGGTGTTGGTACGAGAGAAATTGGTTATCTATTTGGCCAATATAAACGAATTCGAGGAGGGTTTGAAGCAGGTGTCTTAACTGGTAAAGGTCTAGAATATGGTGGTAGTCTAACAAGAAAAGAAGCTACAGGTTATGGCACTGTCTATTTTGTTGAAGAAATGTTAAAGTCAAAAGGATTAAGCTTTGAAGGAAGCACAGTCGTTGTATCTGGCTCTGGAAATGTGGCCATCTATGCCATTGAGAAAGCCCAACAATTAGGCGCAAAAGTGGTCGCTTGTAGCGATTCGGATGGTTATATTTATGATCCCAATGGAATTGATTTAGAAACGGTGAAAAAACTAAAAGAAGTCGAACGAAAAAGAATTAGTGAGTATGTCAAAGAACATCCACATGCAGAATATCATGAAGGTTGTTCAGGTATCTGGAACGTGCCCTGTGATATTGCGTTACCATGTGCAACACAAAATGAAATCAACGAAGAAGCTGCATTAATCCTTGTCAAGAATGGAGTAAAAGCAATTGGTGAAGGTGCCAATATGCCTTCCACATTAGAAGCCATCGATGTATTTCTAAATAATAAAATACTCTTTGCTCCAGCAAAAGCTGCTAATGCAGGTGGTGTAGCCGTATCCGCTTTAGAAATGGCACAAAACAGCATGAGATATGCTTGGTCTTTTGAAGAAGTCGACGCGAAATTAAAGGAAATTATGACCAATATCTATAAGAATAGTGTTAAGGCAGCTGAAGAATATGGCCATCCTGATAACCTTGTCGTAGGTGCTAATATTGCCGGATTTCTAAAAGTGGCTAATGCGATGATGGCAGAAGGAATCATCTAAAATAAGTTAATTAGACCCACACCCATGATGTGTGGGTCAGCAGCTCTTCGACTACGCGATTCAATTCAAGAAGTTGAAGCCGTAGAAATGGTTGTCAGCCAATCAAATCATTGCTGTAAAGCTTCCTGACACGGGAGAATTCAGCTATTGCAGTGTCCTCGGTGAGATGGGTTAATACAAGAGATAAAAAAGCATATAATGGAGTTCAATTTTTTCCCATCAAAATGAATAATAGGAACTTTAAGCAAGTCCGAAATTAAGCCATGAATCAATGCTATAGGTAAGAAAACGATGATGCTTAGTAGGTTATGAACACATTAAAACAGCTTCTCTTCTTTAAGAGAAACTGTCTAAGGATTGTCATTTAACTTACAAACTATCTCCAAAATCCGCTTTAAATTTATTTACTAATTTAGATGGCCAATCAGAAGTCGCAGTCAATCTTCCAAAGAAGAAACGTAAAACCTTTGGCTCATCGACAAACTTTAAGCCCCCAATTAGATTCCGATTTTCATAAAGCCATAAGATACGGTCGATGGCATATTTCACTTGGGATAATGTAAAAACCCGTCTAGGCATGGCAAGACGTAAGAGTTCCATATTGGCCAATGTTTCATTTCCGTTTTCGTCTCTTTGTTCCGATAGAGTTCCTCTTTCCATTCCACGAATACCGCTAACAATATATAGTGCAGCAGCAAGCGCACCAGCGGGATATTCGGTTTGCGGAAGATGATCGACAAACTCCATTGCGTCAATATGACATCCCAATCCTCCTGCCGGTGTGACAACAGGTACCCCTTTTTTCTGAAGCTCTTCCACCATATATGCAATAAATTGTGGACCTTGATTGATCATATTTTCATCCATCGTTTCTTCAAGCCCTACCGCTATAGCCTCCATCTCACGAACAGACATTCCACCATAAGTGAGGAACCCTTCGTAAAGGGTGACGTACTCACGCATTTTCATATAGATCTCTTTACTATTGGTGCAGATCCCCCCACCTCGTGCAGATCCGAGTTTTCTTCCAGAGAAGTAGATGATATCTGAGAGATCTGCTATTTCCCGTGTAATTTCCCGAATGCTTTTTGTTTTGTATTTTTCTTCTCTTTCCTTAATAAAATAAAGATTATCTGCTAACAAGCTCGCATCTAATACGAGCAAAATGCCAAACTCATCACAGACTTTACGAACTTCATGCATATTTTCAAGCGAAAAAGGCTGGCCACCAATTAAATTCGTACCCGCTTCTAAGCGAACAAATGGAATTTTTTCAGCACCATATGTTTCTATCAAATCTCTTAGTTTAGCAATATCCATATTTCCTTTAAAAGGATAATCACTTCGAACCTTTAACGCCTCATTCGTAAATAGTTCTTTAACAGAACCACCATTTAACACAATATGTGCTAGGGTTGTGGTAAAATGATAATTCATTGGAATGATTGAACCTTTTTCAACAAAGGTTTGAGCAATAATATTCTCACAAGCCCTCCCTTGATGAGCAGGTAAGAAATACTCTTTCCCAAATATTTCTTTAATTTTATTCTCTAACCTCGTAAAAGTTTCAGAACCGGCATAACTATCATCCGCTTCCATCATAGCCGCTTGTTGCTTATCACTCATGGCATTGACACCGCTATCTGTAAGCATATCTAGATAAACATCGCGGTTTTTTAAAAGAAATGTATTATATCCTGCTTCTTCTATTGCTTTTACTCGTTGCTCGATTGGGGGTAAATTTAACTTCTGTACAATTCGAACCTTATGCATCTCTAACGGAATCTTTTCTTCATTATAAAACTTAATATTCAACATTTGCTTCCACTCCCATTTCTTTATTTTTAGTTGCTTTTGCGATTTTCAGCTTTTAAACTAAACAGCTTTAAAGTAACATAGTATAAATTCATTCTAACGCAGATTGATCTTTTTTAAAAGGAAAAAATACATTGTTTTCCAAAGCTAATAGGAGATCAAGACAAGAGCAAAATTAGAGCCCTTCCAGTATTGGAAAGGCTCTTGTATGTGTGCCCAGTGGATTGCATCAACAAAATAAAGCTATTATCATTTGCATTCAAAGTTAGGCAACCGCCTACTCACATTCAATCAACTCACGTACAGAATTCCTGCCAGCAGCCTTTGCCTCATACATCATGTTGTCTACCTTATTCACCAATGAGTCAACCGTATCTCCCAAGCAGTAACTAACCACTCCGAAGCTGGCAGTAACTCTGCCCACACCCGGTATGTCCATACGGCTTAAATTTACCCGAAGTTCTTCCGCTAAACGTGCCGCATTTTTTACCGTTGTATCCGGCAGAAGTATAATAAATTCCTCTCCGCCCCAGCGAACCAGGATATCAATTTTGCGGATCCGATTTTTAATCATTTCAGCTATGCGTTTAAGGACCAAATCACCGGCGTTATGGCCGAAGCGGTCATTAATGCTTTTGAATCGATCTATATCCAACATGACCAAGGAAAACTTGTTTCCGTTCCGTCTAGCGCGCTCAATTTCTTCTTCTAGTTTTTGTATAAAATAGCGGCGGTTATAGGCATTTGTCAAAACATCGGTAACAGATAACGAACGCAACTCCTCTTCCATTTTTTTATATTTTGTAACATCATTAGCATAATGAAGAAAAATATCTTCCCCCAGCGGGATCCACCAAGTATCCCAGATTGTACCTGACAATTCGACTTCGCTGTTTAACGGTTCGTTTCTATCAAAGGCTTCGTCTGCACGACAGAAATAGCATTTTGTTCCGGGCAGTGGTGAACCTGATTTTTCAATTGCCTCCCTGTATTTATCCGGAAGATTTCCCCCGCTAAGGACTCTTTTCCAGCAATAATCACCAACTTTTGTCTCAAATAATGATACTGCCGCTTTATTCTGTGCCAATATGCGCCGCTCCCTTGAAACCAGCCAAGCCGGACTGGGGATAGCCTCCAGCATCAAGCGTTGCTGATCCTCTTTGCGTCTTTTTTCCTCTTCTAATTGTTTCCTTTCGGTTAGATCAACCACAAGTGCCATGCATAATTTTTCTCCTTCGTAATCGAAAAGCTGTAAATTTATTTCCACAGGATACAGGGAACCGTCCTTTCGACGATGTACTGTGTTAAATTGGATCTGCTCCTGCTCCCCGCTGACCAGCGGATTAAGTAGTTCTCTGAAGCTCTGCAGGTCAAGCTCGGGCTTAAGATCAAGGGGAGTCATGGTCTTCAGCTCTTCGATTGTATATCCAAGATTTCTTCTTGCAGCGCGGTTTACTGTTACGAATTTTAGGGACTTCGGATGAAAAACATAGAGTTCATTCAGGGAGTTTTCAAAAAGCCACTCAAACATCCTAGCATGGGTATTTGCTTCATGTAGTTTTATAGCCATTTCCACAGTTGACAGCAAGACAGCCTTGTCCGTATTTTTTAACACGAACCCATAAGCCCTAACCTCTTTTATTTTCTCAATAATTTCCTCGGATGTGTTGGCAGTAAGAAATACCACGGGGATATTCCTTAATTTAATTATTTTTCGCGCAGCCTCTATCCCGTCCATTTCCCCTGCCAATTCGATATCCATCAGAACTAGGTCTGGTGGAAAGCCGCCACTTATCTTTTGCACCGCTTCTTCCCCTGTCGTGACGATTTCCGTCTCATAGCCGTTTTTGTTTAGATACTCAGCGACGACCAAGGCAGTTAAGCGACTATCTTCCACCAGCAGTATCTTTTTCTTTTTCTCGCGTATATTTTTACGCATTTCTTATCACCTGCAATTATCCCTTTACGTTAATATCTTAGCATATTATACTTTAAACCTCGCCACTAGGGAACTCAGCTTCTCTGCCATTTCCGCCTGGGCTTGAGCAGTTTTGGCTACCTCTTCCAAGGCTTTTGCCGTTTCTGTAGTATTGTTGCTGATTTTCTGGGAAGAAGCTGTGGCTTCTTCAATGGCTGCCGCCACGCCTTCCATGGCCGTATTGACCTCACCTATGGATTCAGGAATTTCACCATTATAGCTTAATTTTTTCGATTTTATATCCCTTAAACTACATGCTTAGGCTTAGCATTGCTGCTGCAACTCATTCAAGATCTGGACGACCTCGGCAGAAGCCTGAGACATCCTTTCTAGGATCTGTTCAGCCTTGGTAATATTCCCCTGTTCATAAGCAACCGCTGCCTCCCGTGCCAACTCATGGACCTGTTTATGCGGAGCCTCCAATTGTTTAAACGCAGGTAACAAACGACACTGTGCAGCATCCTGACTATCCACCCAGCGCCCTAAGCGGCATTCGTGGTGATTGCCAACTTCACTGGATTTCAAGTGTTCAAACCCTAAAATCATGTTGTAAATTCGCCAAGTCCAGAGCAGGTGGTCGGTCTTATAAAGTTCCAAGACTTGGTGCGTTTTCAGTTTAGGCTTCCGTTCAATTTGTTCTGCCCGTATCTTTTGTAAAGATTGACTGATGTCATAGATGCCCTGCCCTGTCACTTTGGCAGTGCGGTTAAGTTCTTCCGCCGCCATCGCAATCGCGGAGACACTGCTGGCTGATTCCTGAATGGCGGCACTTAGTTCTTCACTGCTGGCGGCAATATTCTGAATATCCTCAGTAATGGAACTAAAATTATGAATAATCTCCTGCAACGATTCTGCCGCTTCCTGCATGATGCTTTTTCCGCTTTGCATCGTTTGAGAGAGAGATACGATATTGTTGGCGGTTACCACGGAATTCTGACTCAGTCCAGCTATCTTTTGACGAATATCCGTCACGGATATTTTAGTGTGTTCCGCCAGTTTACGGACTTCATCCGCCACGACAGCAAACCCTCGACCCTGCTCGCCCGCACGAGCCGCTTCAATGGCAGCATTGAGAGCAAGAAGATTCGTCTGGTCAGCCACCTCTGCAATAACCCCCACGATCTGTTCAATCTCCTTCATAGAGTGAAGCACGTCTTGAACCTGCTGGCTGACCTTGGCAAATTCATCAAAGGAATGCTCGACAAATTGAATCGCCTGTTGAATTTTTTCTCCCCCAGAAGCCGCCACTGATGCCGCCTGTTCTACGAAGGTGGCGGAGTTGGTTGCAGAATCAGCGACCTGATTAGTGGCGGCTCTCAATTCCTCAGTCTGAGCCGACATGCTGGCAAGCTGGCTCGTCTGCTCGCCAATTTTCACAATCATCTGCCGAATAGATGTCATATTGGTCAGTCGCTGGACTATCACGTCTAAATCTGCTAAGGTAGTAGAGGCTGAAGCTTGTCGTTCGTTGATAACACGGTTTAAGATATCGACTACGAAATAGAGGGGACTGGATGAGGGAATGTCCACTTCAATTGGCTTGGTGAAATCACATTTAGTCAAACACTGATAGAGTTTGTCGTAATCGGAATGATAATCAAAATGGTCGGCTGAACTTTGGGTTGTTTTCCATATAAAAAATGGCATGTTAACACACCCTCCTTTACAATTCATCATGATAATATGCTTGAAGCAATCTGTTCCACCGAAGCATTGACGTTCTGTACCTAGGCGCTGGCTTCTTACACCGTGGCGGAGAGTTCTTGGCTGGAAGCGCTGGTTTTCGCAACAGAGGCAACCACTTCTTTTAATAAAGATAAAAATAAATCCCTTATTTTTCTCTGCTTTGCCTCTTTTTCATATTATGTTCTTGTACCATTATGCGCAAAAATATTTCTACTACTTGCGGATCAAACTGCGTCCCTGCATTCCTTCTTATTTCAGCAATTGCTTCCTCCTTACTCAGCGCTTTTCGGTATGTCCTGTCATTGGTCATGGCATCATAGGCGTCTGCCACAGCCAAAATACGGCAGAATAAAGGTATCTCTTCCCCTTTTAAGCCCCGGGGATAGCCTTTGCCGTCCCAGCGTTCATGGTGATACAAAATGTATTCGGCAATAGCCGCCAGTTCCGGGGTATTTTGAGCAATGCGGTAACCGATTTCGGGATGTTTTTTCATTTCTACCCATTCTTCCGCTGTCAAAGGACCGGGCTTATGCAAGATACTTCCCCTGATACCCACTTTGCCGATGTCGTGCAGCACTGTCAGAAGAGCCAGTTCATCCAGCTCTTTTGCGGAAAGGTTCATTCTTTTTCCTATCATCAGGCAATCATTTTTCATGCGCTGAGAATGCTCCATCGTTTCCGTACTTTTAACATATAGGGTGACAAGTAGGGTATTAATCAAAGCCTTGCGGTAGCCTTTTTCCTCTATTAATTTTCGCCTGTACATCCATTCCTCGGCTTCTTTAATGACTTGCTCAAGACTTTCTGAGACTTTTCTATTTGCTGTATCGCCCATGGCTTTTGCTTCTTCGTCTGTGGTCTCGTTGACAAGTTTAAAAACCTCAGCAAAGCGACTGCCTTTTACCTTCTCCTCACTCCAGCCAGTTATTTCCTCCGCTACCCAGTTAAGGGCCGTTATCCAGCCTGTCTGGTCGGTGGTGACCACCCTTTCGCCGATGGAAAGAAAGATAGTTTTATACAATTCTTTTTCCTTTTTCTCCATGGTTTTCATCTGCATCATCTTTTCATTCATCCTGTCCACCCCTTTCTTTTCAGAAGGTTAGCGTCCGAATCTTTTTATTTACGATCACTAGGTTAAATCTATTTTGAGGTTGATTACGGGGATGATGTTTCCCAACAGATTAATTAAATAAAAATCAAAAGACCTATTTTACACTGCTGAAATTTACATATTTTTCCAGCTGGAGAAAATAGGCCTTCCTTATATTTGAGTTTATGTTTTACATTTGCATAACAAAAAATAGATTTCCGATTTTTTGAAATTAATACAGGTATTACCCCCTCCCCCGCAAGGGAACGAGTGTTCTGTATGTTCTATTTATGTATTCAATCGTTTTCATTGCCAAATCAGTCCTTCCATTTGGTCTTATGCTCCGCAAATTCCACTGTCAATATCTTATGTTTCACCATCTAGGCTAAATTTCACTTTAAGCTTTAATCAAATCATCTGCATACACTAAAAGCCCCTGTGCACGAATTGCATAGAGGCTTTCATGCAACCGGCTGCCATAGAATTATGTTACTCCTTAGGCCCTTGGCTTTGCGTCCCCGTCTTTCGGCAGGTTTGCCCTTAGTATATCTGTTTATATATACGTTGTTGTTATACACGCATTTCTAATATATGTTAATATTAATCTAAATTTTTACTATATTTTTGTCAACATATTTCAACAAATTTCTTTGTTTTTCATGATATTTTTCATTTCTAGTTAACAAAATTATTTTTTTAAGAGAAGAAAAAGAGGAGCATAATTTGTTTATTCCAATTGTGGTTCTGCACATTATCCAGTTCATGATGTAATAATGCAACGCTAGTGAGTTTCATGTCGTGGTTCTTCAGACACTACTTCTATTGCTTTCGTTACTTCTCTAATAATGTCTACTCCATATTGAGATTCCATTTCCTTAACCTTAGTAAATAATTTACCTTTTTCTGTTACAGTATATTGCGGTGGTAAATTATTTAATGCGTATGCAGCCATATCTAGCCTGCATTTTTCACATTTACACACATTGTTATACTTTTTCAATACTTCATCAATATACCGATAAACTAATTCTTCCATATAATTATATACCTCCATAACCCTCTCCCTTTCATATAAGAATATTATTTGAAAAACACGCTCAATCATTTTTTAACACTAGTCGTGAGACACTCTCCACATGCCTTGAGCGCATGAAAAAGATAAATTTTAAGTTTGGTCTAGCAACTTAATTATACCAAAAAGGGCAATTCTTTTATTATTTATCTTTCGCAAAAAGGCTGTCGCCAAAAAGTCATTCATTTATGACTTTTTGGAACAGCCTTATCCTCTGAAAAATTTTCTTTTTAAGTTCAACTCTACTTTTTCCCATATCTAGAATCCTCTTTGTCTTTCTTGCTTATTTGCCTATTTATTCAACCCGAATAATCGGAATTCTCAATATATCAGAGATGAGACCATGTATAAAAGCAACCGGCAAGAACACCATGATGCTCAAAATCATACTAATTTCGTATAGCAAGTTGCTTTTTTGAATAGGCTTACCTCTCAGGCGGCTACGAAATGCACTCAAAGCGATACCATAAGCATTTCCAATCATAATAGCCCGTATCGCACCTAAAATCCCCAAAGCTTTTGTTGTTCCGTAAGCTTCAACGATTCGTTTCCAGGAATCCACCGTAGGATTCCCTCTGCTATCAGCATAATGCTGGGCAAAAAGTATAGCCTTGACTTCCTCATTTGGAATGCCATCGGTAATACCTGATAAAAGCATCTGTACTTCTTCATTGCTCATTCCCTGCTCTAGAGCCATTTTTGTATGCCCATACGTACATACTTCACAGCCATTAACCTCAGTAACAGCCAACATAATCCTTTCAATAAAATCGGGAGTCAGTTCCTTGCTCTTCTTACTTTTTATCATATACTTGATTGTTCTTAACCCTTTATATAGGATTACATAAAATTCTTGAACTGAGTATATTTTTTTATAAAACTTTTGTTCCATTTTTTTCACCTCACAAAGTAAAAACAATATTTATTGTATTACTTATCGTGCAAATTTAAAAAGCTCTTAATGCCTTTAATGCTTGATGAACCGAAATATTCACTTTTTTCATTCTTAATTTAAGCCTAAGTACAGAAAAATAGATATTTATTTTTTTGGATAACTAATCGTAAAGCGGACCTGACCATTTTTATTTTCCGCATGTACTTTGCCATGATAATAATGAATAATTTTTTTAGAGATCGCTAAACCGAGTCCGAATTTTCCATTATCTCCTTTATAAAGATTTTCAAAAATCTGCTCTAGATCTTTTTCTGGAATCGGAGGTCCATCATTGCCTATTTCGATTGCCCAATATGGCCCATTTTCACGCAAAGAAACTCGGATACTCTTAGCTGCATATCTAAGTTGATTTTCCAAAATATTTTCAATCGAAACTCTTATACTATCCGGGTTGCCTATGACGATGGCTGGTTTTGTTTCTATATTCAACTCCCATGATAAATCAAGATTTACTTGTTGAAAATTATGAACAAGATAAGTCAATAATTTGTCCAGATACACTTCATCCTGTTCCTGATCATGCTCTAAAATATAATCAAGCGTATTTAGATATAAAATTTGTTTTATTTTTTTCTCTAACCGAACCGCTTCATTTTTTATAATCATTGCCGTATTTTCTGTAGAATCTACATACATGCCATCAATAATCGCTTGTGCATAACTCATAATCACCATTACCGGGGTCTTCAAGTCATGCGAGATACTTTGTAAAAATTTTTTTTCGTCTTCTTCCGCTTGTTTTAGTGCATGTTTCTTCATTCATGGCCTTTGCCAATCTTCCAATTTCATCCTGTTTCCGTTGGTCTTTTCTTACCGTTGTAAAAATTAAGGACTTCATCTAATTTCGTTTCTCTCCACTCACTAAAACTCACACCCCATCACCTCCAGCACTATCCTTTTTTCCTTTCAGCGCCTTAGCCGTCTTGTCAATGCTTTCTAAAAAGTGCTTCTCGACCTCTGAAAGCTCATTTTTGATCTGTTCCCTATACTTCTCATACTCTTCTATTGCCTTTTGAGTGGCTTGTTGGTGGCTGATTTTGCCTGCATGCGTAAGAATCTCACTGTCGCTCATTTTAAGGAAATCATCCAATTTTTCTATCCAGTCGGCCATGTACATGGGTTTTCTGCGCATTGCCTGAAGCTCGGCAAATTCGATATAAGCATTGACGATGCGGTTTAGTACAGCCAGTTCATCCTCTGTAAGATAGTTTTTGGCTATCTGGGATTCTGACCTGGTAGGCTTAGAACCGGTAAAGTTGGTCATTCCCATAAAAGGCTTTGTACTATCAGCTCTCAGATACACTATTTCTGCCGCAGTATGCCCATGGGCCGCCCAGTGCATTTTGTTCTGGACCGTTTGAAAAAACTGTTGTGAAATGGCCGCATCCGGTGAATAATCAATACTGGTGGCATAAATATCTAAAATCTTACGATAAAAGACTTTTTCACTGGAGCGAATATCCCGGATACGCTCCAACAATTCCTCAAAATAATTGCCTCCGCCTGCTTTTTTCAGCAAGTCATCATTCATTGTAAATCCTTTGATGATGTATTCCTTAAGCCTTTGGGTTGCCCAAATCCTGAACTGCGTACCTCTGTGGGATTTAACGCGGTAGCCGACGGAGATAATAACATCCAAGTTATAAAATTTCGTCTTGTATTTCTTACCGTCAGCAGCAGTTGTCAAGTATTCCTTGACAACTGAAATTTCATCAAGTTCGCCTTCTTTAAATACATTATTGATATGCAGACTAACATTCTGTTTACTGGTCTGAAAAAGTTCAGCCATTTGAGCCTGAGTCAACCAGACCGTTTCATCTTCCATTCTCACTTCAATCTTTGTTTTCCCATCTTCAGTCTGGTACATTAATATTTCGGAATTATTTTCAAAACTCATACCCAATTGCCCCCAGTCTTTTGCGGATTTCCTCCTCCAGAGACTTGCGCTTTGCAAACATCTCGGCAAGCTCACCGGTAAGCCTTGTCATCTTTTCGTCAAAAGGCTCCCCGTCATCGACCCGTTCTTCAATGCCCACGTACCTGCCGGGGGTGAGAATATATTCATGGGAGCGCACTTCATCCAAAGTGGCAGATTTGCAGAATCCTTTGATGTCCTCGTAACCTTCGCCCTTTTTCCATTTGTGGTAGATATCGGCGATATATTTTATCTCTGTCTCATAGTCAAGTTCCCTGTGCTTGCGGTCAACCATCGTACCCATCTTACGGGCATCAATAAAGAGGATTTCGTTGCTGCGATCCCTGCCTGCCGATTTCTTATTCCTTGTTAAAAACCATAGAGAAGCAGGAATAGTTACATTATAGAAAAGGTTGGGCGGCAGGGTGATGATGCAGTCCACTAGTTTGTCTTCGATAATATTCTTCCTTATCTCGGCTTCACTGGTTGTATTGGTAGACAAAGCGCCGTTTGCCATGACAAAGCCCGCTACACCATTTGGCGAGAGCTTGGAAATAATATGCTGTATCCATGCATAGTTGGCATTCCCCGCTGGAGGCATGCCATACTTCCAACGGACATCATCGACAAGCCTGTTAGCTCCCCAGTCCTTGATATTAAAGGGTGGATTGGCAAGTATATAGTCCGCCTTCAGCATCTTGTGGAGATCATTGGAAAAGGTATCCGCATCCCGCTCACCAAGGTTTCCGTCAATACCCCTGATCGCAAGGTTCATTTTGCAAAGCCTCCAGGTGGTAGCAGTGTATTCCTGTCCAAAGATATAGATGTCGTCCTTTCTTCCGCTGTGTTCTTCAACGAATCTTTGGCTCTGCACAAACATACCGCCGGACCCGCAGCATGGGTCATAAACCCTGCCTTTATAGGGCTCAATCATTTCAACAAGCAGTTTCACGATGGATGGCGGAGTGTAAAATTCGCCTTCCGACGAACCAAACTTGCCAAGGAAGTATTCATAGACCCTGCCGAGCACATCTTTTGCTCTTGCCTCTTTATCGCCAACCTTAAAGGAAAAGAGGTCAATAAGCTCACCAAGTTTTGTTTTATCTATTTCGGGACGGGCATAGTTTTTCGGCAGTACGCCTTTTAGAGAGGCGTTTTCCTTTTCAATAGCTATCATTGCTTCATCGATAATCTGTCCGATAGTAGGCTGCTTGGCATTGGCTTTTATGTAATCCCAACGGGCTTCTTTTGGAACAAAAAATATATTCTCCTCGGTATAGGCGTCTATGTCTTCCTCAAAACCTTCGCCTTCTGCGACTAATTCGTTATATCTCTCTTCAAAAGCATCGGAAATGTATTTAAGGAAAATAAGTCCCAGTACTACATGCTTGTATTCTGAAGCCTCAATGTTGCCGCGCAGTTTATCTGCCATTTCCCATAGATTATTTTCAAACCCCAAATTTACTGTTGCCATTTTTCATCCTCCTTTAAACTTCAATTGTATTTATTTTATTTCTTGGAACGATTATTGACTCACCTACTGTCATCGTACCGTAAACCCTGAAACCTTTACGGGCCTGAAGCTTAACAGTTATTGTTTGACTAGATTTAGAATGGATATCAATGCTACTTGTAACCTGCTGTTTATCTAATAAGCATACTTCGCTATTATTTAACTGTTCTTCTTTGCCACATACGAGCGCAACCATAAAATTACCATCTTTATACGAGCACAACTCTTTTAGATTGTTTTGTGTAAAATTAAAGATCCATGTATACCCTTCTTTTTTCCTTTGCTCTGGTTTAGATCGATATTTTATGTATAAGATCAGCTCATTATTTTTTTGCGTTAAAAGTTTATAAACTGCTTTGCTATCATTTGAATTTGTTTCTACTAGGGTTAACTGCATCGGTACATCTTTTCTTAATAATCTAGTTATAACTCCACCATGCATAAACTCAAATTCTTTAATCGCCATATTTTTTATCCCCTTTCTTATAATAGTCTCTCATAGATTTTTTCTTTTTCAGCAGCAAAGCGTTCCTCAGCCTTGCTGATAGTTTCTCGATACAGGGTGCTTTCAGCTTCATAGTGAGCTGCCAGCTCTTTCTGCTCCTCTATACTCAACAGCGGTATTTCCATTTCCGCAATGTCAGTGTGATTTATATTTACAATGGACGTTCCTCGTTGAAAACTTTTTATAATCGTTATTCCGACAGGACTCTCAAAGAATATCTTAAGGTAATCGCTCAGTACCCTGTTATTGGGTCTGATAACGATAACATTGGCCGAGGCGATAACGATATTTTTTTGTTTACGGTATACACCTGTTTTAATTGCCGACCCTCTACTGGACAAGACTATGTCTCCGTCTATCAGCTCATATCTTTTAATTTTTCGTTCTTCTTCATCAATACTGTCCATATTGGAATAATCAATGCCGGTATCGGTAATGTTTGAAATATTTAGCACCAGAATTTTTCCAGGCTTAACATCCTTTTTCAGGATTGATTTTCCCCTAAAAACCTCTGCAACTTCATGAAGTTTCACTCTTTCAAGAGTTGATGTCTTATACTTTCTGATATTCTCGTCATCATCCGCGAGTATAAGCTCAATTCGCCAATCCTCATGAGCGGCAAAATCTTCGTTAGACACCACCTTCACTTTATCGACATAAAGACCATTATCATAACCTAAATATCCCACGCTCACATTTTCCTTTTTTACAGCGCCTATAGTTAGCATATAGGTTTTTATAGCAGCGTAGGGCTTAAAAGTACCTTCGGGAAGACTATAAAGACCCTCCAATTGATAGTGGGTCATGATATGCTCACGCAGCTTTGCTTCAGAACCACTTGCAAATGTAATCTTAGCAGGGAGTACAGTCACCAGCTTGCCTCTGTCAGATAAGTGTCGAAGTAAATTCTGCGTTGCCACAACATCTGGTCTTGAGGACATAAATTTATTGTTAACGCCTTCAATCTTGCCACCAAAGTCAGGCAGTGAATAGATAAAGTCAAAACGTGCGTCAACAAGGAGCTCTTGGTATATCGACTGATTAAGAATACTGACGTTCTCATATTCTTCAAATACAAGCTTAAGCAGCATAAACATAAGTACATTAGATGTGGTAAAGGTTATATTGCTTGACTGATGCTTCTCCACCAAGCCTTTAAGACCTGATAGGCTTTTTTCTGCTTCAGCAATAAGTATTGACTGTGATCTTGCATCATCTATCAGGCTACAGACATATTCCGTCAAATAAGCTGGAGAGAATATTTGTCCGAAACGGTCGTTTTGGTATAGTTTAAGTGTATACTCAATCAGATCAATTTCTTGTGCAACCTTATAAATAGAAGAAAAGAAATCCCTGTCGCCCGGAAAGTATCCCAGGATTGTACTTTCGGTAGAATGCTTCATTAATTCGAAAAGCTGCTCTCCATCCTGTAGAGATTTTTTCTGTGATTTCACGGCTCGCGCTGTAAGTTTGACGCGTAACATTTCGTTCAATAATTGCTCTCGGGAGGTAATACCGCGCACAGCAAACGAATTAATAAAAATATCTATTGATGGGTTCACGATTTTCCTCCTTTCCCATCCAAACGTGTAAATTCTTCCATTGATAGTAGTGTATCATAAATATTTTAGTATGTATATACTAAAATATTATTTTTATATTTTTTAGTCTGTTGATGCTATTAGTACATCTTTCTTCGTCCATGGAAACATAGTCGGTTTAGCTTTATCACCGCGAATTGAAGCCTCCCAAAAGCTCATAAAGCCTTACTGCGCAAGGCTTTATAAACATATTCTTGTTGGAAACTACGCACTCTGTTTGGTAACTCAGGCCTAAAATGAATGAGTATACTGACAACTATCCTGGTTTTCTTCTACCACGATTATCTCAAAGTGAGAAAGGCAACAGATGACTTACTAAGAAAGCATGGGATCAAAATTTAATAGCTATATCCCTAGGTGAGCTGTAGAAGCTCACCTGTTTTTTCCCCAGCGTCTGTCCTCCCGCGCCGTTTTTGAATCATGGCAGCGTTTGCACAGGCTCTGCAAGTTATTTATATCCAAGGCAGCACCACCTTCCTTGATAGGTACAATATGGTCCACAACCGTTGCAGGCGTTATCTTGCCTTCTCTTTCGCAGTGCTCGCACAGGGGGTTTATGGCAATCTTCTGTTTTCGAAGCCGCTGCCATTGGTGTGAGTTATAGAACCGCTTGCTGAAATTGTCCCTTTTGAAACGGTTATATTTTTTATATTCCTCCCTGCTGTGTCGGTCACAATACTGTCCATCGGTCAAGGCTGGGCAACCAGGGTGGCTGCAGGTTCGTTTAGGTCTTCTTGGCATCAGGCTTCACCAGCTTATCCTTTTTTTGAAACAAACGGGGAACATGCACAACACCTTCCGGCGTGTCAGCCATGTTCCCCAAATACAGCCTTTGCACTTGCACATATGTATCTCTCCGTTTTTGAGCAATAAAAAACTCCCGGATGGCTTCCGAGAGCTACAGCTATATTTTTTCAGTTTAAATTTTAACACTAAAAAAACGACATCTCACTGGCACTTTACTGTACTTTTACTGTACCTGTCTTAATAACATTTCCCATTTTGCTGGAAAACCCATCAGCTTTATATCTACATTTTCATATTCTTCGATTAATGCCTTAATGTTAGTTACAAAAGACTCCCATGCGGGCTTGTTTAAATAGACCTTTCCCATTATATATAAAACTGAAAAAATACTATTATTGTTAATGCCTTTCATTTTATCTTTTTTATCTAAACGAGGTGTAATTGTCAGTTTACGATTATAAAGCCTACCATAATGGGCACAAATATTTCTAATAGTAGAAAAGACATATAACCAACTTTCTATATACCTATAGGGAATATTATAATAACTTTCGGCTATTTCTTTTTTGTCTACATTTTTCATATTTGAAAAAATCTTTGACAATAATCCAAAGGATGTAACTTCAATTGCAACCCATATTGGAAATATTCCTTTATACTTATCCTTATAGTGCTTGATAAACAATTCATCACTTCTGTCTATTTCTTTGTTAATTTGTAAAATCATGTCATTGTGATATTGATCATTTTGGAAATTGTTTTTGTCTAGATATCCTATAGGTCCATATTTATGCGCAAGTAAATATGCTATATGAGTCCTGAAAGTTATTTCTATGCTTTCGAGCATACCCAACAACAAATTTCTTAATTTCTTATCAAATTCGTAAAGGTTATAAACATCTTCAAGAGAAATACCGTCATAAAACCTGTCATTTTCTTTTAGTGTCAGCATATATGCACTTAAGCGATAATAGCTTATTCTTTTTAAGATATTTTTTGCCTTCTCCACATCTGAAATAACCATGTTTCGCGCTTTTAATATTTCAATTTGTTCCTCAAATGTGGTAGGTTTTTTTATATTATTATTTGCTGACAAATCAGTCACCATAAAAAACCCTCACAAAATAAAAAGTCCCACCTTGGTACGCA
This sequence comes from Tepidibacillus fermentans, assembly GCF_004342885.1. NCBI lineage: Bacteria > Bacillati > Bacillota > Bacilli > Caryophanales > Bacillaceae > Tepidibacillus > Tepidibacillus fermentans. The sequence continues at coordinate 185 of NZ_SMAB01000008.1, read as the reverse complement.
TTGTTAAGAGGCGTGGTGAGCTCTGTTAATGTTATAATACTCCAGCTATAAAATTTTGTCAATCACATCAGCTTCGACATATAGATAGTCCACTTTTTTGCCGTCAGGTAAAGATGCGGCTTCCTCTAATTCCATCACCATTTCTTTATCGGCCTGTGCTTGCACTTTCCCTACACGTCTTACGA
>NZ_SMAB01000007.1 GCF_004342885.1 Tepidibacillus fermentans | reverse complement strand
GTGCTTACGCTTAGTGTCCTCCTCATCCAGACAACAGAAATTCCGTTATCTGGATGAAGAGGTTATTTTTTCTCCCACAATAATTTTACTCATACGATTTCGATTTCAAGGAGGAACTTTAGAACCAAACAAATCAACCACATGGGAACCATGCGGGAGATATATAAAAGCAGTTCAATGGATTGACAAGGAAAATTTAAGAAACCTAACCGTTTATCCCTGAAATTCTAAAAGAGGAGGAATTTTGGGAGGATGTGAAAAAAGAAAATAGGCCAACTAAATATTTAGGAAATAAGAGGGGTGACGGTATGGAGATTAGCATTGGTTCGACTATCGTGCAAGCACTAGCATTATTTTTTCTTGTAGGCACAATCTATATTGGCTATCTTCTCATTAGAAATTTGAGGAAGAAGTGATCTACCCTATTTAATTTTTCAGATAGCTAGAGAGATATTTTAATAGATTTCATCGAGTGAAGAGAGGGGAATCGTTATGTTCAAAGAGTTACGTAGAAAGGAAAGAGAAATGGATCAAGACTTAACGCTTGAACTCTTAAATTCAAGAGATTACGGCGTATTGTCCATGGCTGCTGCTGAGGATTATGCCTACGGAGTCCCACTCAGCTTTGTATATCGGAATGGAGCAATCTATTTTCATTGCGCTTTAGAAGGACATAAACTCGATATTCTTTCTCAAAACAACAAAGTCTCCTTTTGCGTTGTTGGACAAACCAAACCATTGCCAGAACAATTTAGCATGGGATATCAAAGTGTTATTGTGTTTGGAACAGTTGAAGAAGTTGAGGGTGAGGAGAAAAGAGAAGGATTAATTGCCTTATTAGAAAAATATGCGAGTGACAATATGGAAAAGGGTATGAAATACCTAGAAAAAGATCAACATAGGACAAAGGTCTTAAAGCTGACGATTGATCATATGACTGGGAAAAATAGAAAATGACCTTATCATACAACCAAAAGGACGATCTACATGAAAAAAAGAATTGTATCTGAATTGAAAAAGATTGAAGAAAAAGAACAAGGTGGAGTGTATGTTTCAAGAGACAAAAAAGTTATTGTAATGGAAAATAATACCAATGATTCTGCAAGAACTATTTGTAATTAAAACAATACCTGACAACAAATACATCGGCGGCTGATGACATCGTTTTTTGTACAATAACTCCATAGAGGCCATATAACAAAAGAGAGCGAGTACCATAAATACGGGTTTCGTCCTCATAATTTTTGTTTCTAGTTAACATAATATATATTATCGGACGGAAAATGAATAAAAAAAACACCATCTCATTAGCTTAGTATTCTTAGGTTTTTGAGATAAAGAAGAAATCTTGAAAGAAACACTTGAAAGAAACACTTGAAAGAATTTTTTTCTAAATTTTATTCAAGCCATTTATCTGCCATTTCAGCGTTTTTCAACTGCTGTGTTTTTGTCAACATTAAATTGGCCAGAGTGATCATTTCAAAAGTGAACCACTTTGCGAATCTTAGCTACCATAAACGCTATGATTCACCATTTGGTCTACCTCCCAATACTAAGGCTTCTCTTCTTATTGTATGGGTGGGTTCTTGATATAGTTATTAGCAACACAATGCTCGTTTTAGGATTGATACCTCTATTTTTTAGAAATTCGCTAATTTTGGTCGCGTTATCCTGGTGGTCTTGAATCCACTCACCCACTCTAAATCTAGAATTCATTAAAAAACTAAGAATAATCCCTATCGGAATCATTCTTAGTTTATCCTTATATAACTTCCATCACTCATTAAATAAAACGGAGGATCGCTAATGTTACTAAAATTAACCCGGGTAGTAATGTGAAACGATCTGCAAAAGAGTAGATGAGGTTCTTTCTTGCTAAAACATTCCCTAAACCTATTAAAGCAAAATGAGTTAATCCGAACAAGAAAGGGGTGATAAAGGGATTAAAATCAAAAAACGATAAGGTAAATGCAGCAACTGAAGCGTCCATTGCTACTGCAATACCCAAAATAATTGCTTCGAAATGTTTAATATCATTCTCCTTATCGATATCAGCTAAAATTGGATTATTTACGACTTTTATTAAATTTTTAACATGTAATTGTCCTAATACGTTTTGTTTTAAAACATTTTTTAGAGTAGCTTCTTTATTTTGTTTATTTCCCTCTCTTAAGGTATATAAACCTAAAATCAGAAGAAGGGAAGCTCCAATATATTTGCCTGTTTCTAACGAAATATAGTTTTGAATGCTTTTTCCGCCAACCATGGTAATCATTGTTCCAACAACAGACCATGATGAAATATTCAACAAAGACAAAAATGAGATTTTTACTTTTCGTAATCCAAAAGAAAAACCACTCCAGAAACCATCAATACTAACCGCAACTGCAACTAAAATTAATGAAATAATACCCATCATTAGACTCCTCTCACCATTTGTCATTTATAAATTATGTTAATAGCTAGGTTATGGTCACTAAAATGGGTATAAAAAAGAACACCTATCAAAAGATGTTCTTTCACAAAGTTTACATAACAATATTATAGTTAATTAAATCATATACAAAAAATAATATTTAATATAAAATTGCAATTTTTATATTTTAGTGAATTGTTTTTCTTTTAACTTTTTCTTCTTTTAATTTTTGCGGTGTTACGTCATTTCCATTAAGATCTACAATTTTAATTGAATGTAATTGTGCGCGTAAACTGGCTTTATAAGCATCAATATATTCTCGGCGTAGTTTTGCTTGTTCTTCTTTTTCTGCTTCAGTCAAACCAACTGTTTTTGCTTTACTTGCTAATTCATTGATTCGATTGATTTTATCTAGATTCACTTTCATTTCTCCTCTCCCGACTTTCTAGAATAGCAGCATTGGCTAGAACTCCAACAACGTTTAAAGAAGTGCGAAAAGTATCGGTTAATCGATCGACTCCAGCGATTATCGCAATTACTTCTAAAGGTAAACCGGCTGCAGAAAGTACAGTAGACATCATAATGATTCCTGCTCCAGGTACTCCCGCAGTACTAAATGATACCAGAATTGCACTAATTGCAATGGCAATGATTTGATTTAATTAAAGGTCTATTCCAGATAATTGTGCTACAAATAAAGCTGTAAAACCTTGTAATATTGCTGCCCCATCTTTTTTTAATGAAATCCCGAAAGGAATTGCAAAGCTAAATATTTCTTTTTTCATCCCGTACCGTTTTTCTGCATTTTCCATAGCCAAAGGTAATGTTGCATTACTACTTGCCGTACCAAAGGCTAAGGTAATAGCTGGAAAAAAGGAACGATAAAACTTTAAAGGATTAGTTCCTAGTAAAAACAAAAGAACGCCATAAATTCCAAAACCCATTACGAAGATGGATAAAATAAGGCCAATGATATATAGAGATAGATTTTTAAGAATTCCTAAACCTTGGTTAGCAATAACAGAAACCATGAGTGAAAAGACCCCAATTGGAGCGAGTTTTAAGATGATCCCCAAAATATGATTGATGACTTCATTGGCACTTTCAAAAAATGATAAAAATGGCTTACCCTTTTCCTTCGCCAAGGTGATTCCAAGTCCAAGTAATAAAGAAGTAATAATAATTTGGATCATGTGTCCTGAACTCATTGCTTCAAAAGGATTAACTGGTATAATACTTAACAACCATTCACTAAGGGACATACCTTCTTTTACTTCAACTTTTTGTTGCAAAAGTTGAACACCTATACCTGGTTTGAGTAAGTACGCGAAGAATATTCCGATAAAGAGAGAGATTAAGGAAGTTGAAATATATAATATCATTAATTTAAGACTATATCGACCTATTTTTTTTAATATCTTTCATTCTAGTCATACTAACAACTAATGATGCTAAAATAATTGGTACTACAATAAATTGGATAAAACGAATAAAACCAGTTCCTATTAAATGAAAAATATTCTTATCTAGGAATTGAATCGTGTTTTCAGGAATATAGAGGTTGAAAATAAAACCTACAACAACACCGAGCAACATCGAAAGTGAAATTTTTGTAGATTGACTCATGCTAGAACTCCTTTCTCTTTTTCTTTAATACGTTACATGATTATATGACAGTTATAAACTTTAATCAATAATCCGATGTGCTACTTGATTCTTTTAACTTTTTTTCATATTCTTGGTATCTTCGATGTACCGTTGCTTTGGAAATATCATAACCAAATCCACGTAATGTAGCTGCAATTTCATGAAAAGTCAATTCAAGCTTTCTTAAACGAATAATTTCTTCAATGGGAACTTCCTTCTTCTGCCGGCCACCTTGATCAATGTTTTTTAGATTTCTAGCTGGTTCGTACCCGGCTTCTATAGCACGTTTCATTCCACGTGAAATTTTTCGATTATTTAAACGTCGTTGGTATTCCTCGATGATTGCTAGAATTTCTAAGACCATTCCATCCATTTCAGAAACAACTAACTCGCCATCATGTTCTAATGAAACGATCTTTCCTCCATATTTACGAATTTGATGAAGAATGGCAATCTTCGTATTTCCTCTGCCAATCCTTGTCTCATCTTGAATCACTACTGCATCGATTAATCTCTCTTTAAAAAGATGAAGTAGATGGTAGATCCCTTCTCGATCGATTTCGTAACCACTTTCCTGTTCTTCAATCATATCTACAATTGTCCAATTTCTTTTTTGACAAAAGCGAATGCTTTCTTCCGTTTGCCTTTTGAGACTAGTAAACTGTTGGTCTCTATCTGTGCTCACCCTTGAATAAATCGCTACTTTCACAATATCCTCTCCCTAAAAATTAATAAAAGTAACAAACCAAACTAAGATATCTAATATAAAATGAAACATTACTCTGGCATTTAATATGACGAGAAAAAGACAGATTTAGTATATCACTTTTTAATAGTGGAACAAAATTTCTGATCAAAAATATCAGAACGAATGTTTGCAATTTCACTTTCCTATGATATAATAAAATAAAAATTGGAATATTATGTGAGGTGTCATATGAATAAATTATCCAATCGACAAAAAGCGATATTAGATTTTATCAAACAAACCGTAAGGGAAAAAGGATATCCCCCATCTGTTCGAGAGATCGGTGAAGCTGTTGGATTAGCCTCTAGTTCTACTGTACACGGTCACTTGGCTCGGTTAGAGAAAAAAGGGCTTATTCGAAGAGATGCTACAAAACCAAGAGCAATAGAGATTCTTACGGATGATTTTGATCGGGAGACAAATGCCCAACAAACGGTGAGGGTACCATTAATCGGTAAAGTAACAGCCGGGTTACCAATTACAGCTATTGAAAATATTGAAGATTATTTTCCATTACCTGCACATATGGTAAACGGTGATCAGGTATATATGTTAACTGTTCAAGGAGACAGTATGATCGAGGCTGGAATTTTGGACGGGGACTATGTGATCGTTAGACAACAACCTGTAGCGAGTAATGGTGAAATTGTTGTTGCGATGACCGAAGATGGTGAAGCAACGGTTAAGAGGTTCTTTAAAGAAAAGAATCAAATTCGTCTTCAACCTGAAAATTCATCGATGGAACCGATCTTATTACCAGATGTCATTATTCTCGGAAAGGTGATCGGTATCTTCCGGCAAATATTTTAATCATTTAAAATAAGAAGGGGCTGTCTAAAAAGTTCATTTAAGTTGAAAATCCGCCAAAATTAAACCCCAAAGAATGTTGATTTTACAGCATTCTTTGGGGTTGCTTTTTTTAGATTTCGGGGTTAAATACTACTTTTTGGACAGCCCCTTCATCATAATTAATACAATTTTAAATATTGATCTCTTTCCCATTGGTGAACTTGGGTTCTATACATATCCCACTCAATTTGTTTTGCAGCTACAAAATGTTCGACAGCGTGCTCACCAAGAGCGGATAAGATTAGTTCGTTTTTAAGTAATTCCTGAATCGCTTCTTCTAAGCTAGTTGGCAGGTTTTCAATTCCCTCACGTTTTCTTTCCTCTTCCGTCATGTGATAAATATTTCGGTCAATTGGGTCGGGTATTGGTAATTTATTCTTAATCCCATCAAGTCCAGCTTTTAGTAACACGGTTAAAGCTAAATATGGATTTGCTGAGGGATCAGGATGGCGAACCTCAATTCTTGTGCTTAGACCTCTTGAAGCAGGGACTCTAATTAATGGGCTTCTATTTTTAGCGGACCAAGCAACATATACAGGGGCTTCGTAACCAGGTACCAAACGTTTATATGAGTTAACAGTTGGATTGGTAATCGCAGTTAGTGAACGAGCATGTTTTAAGATTCCTGCAATAAAATATCTAGCTGTATCAGAAAGACCTAATGGATCATTTGGATCATAAAATGTGTTAACATTTCCCTTGAATAAAGAAAGGTGGTTATGCATTCCCGATCCATTTACTCCGAATAATGGTTTCGGCATGAATGTAGCATGTAAACCATGCCTACGGGCGATGGTTTTAACGATAAGTTGGAACGTTTGGATATTATCTGCTGTACGAACTGCATCCGCATATTTAAAATCAATCTCATGTTGTCCAGGTGCAACCTCATGATGAGAAGCTTCCACTTCAAATCCCATTTTATCTAATGTTAATACGATATCCCTGCGACAGTTTTCACCTAAATCTACTGGGGCCAAATCAAAGTATGCACCATTATCATTTAACTTTAATGTTGGCTCTCCATTTTCATCTGTTTTAAAAAGGAAAAATTCAGGTTCAGGTCCTACATTCATTGTTGTAAAACCTAATTCTTCTGCTTCTTTTAATGCTTTCTTCAAAATCCCCCTTGGATCTCCTGGAAATGGTGTTCCATCTGGCATATAAATATCACAAATTAATCGAGCAACAGTACCTTCTTCTGATTCCCAAGGGAAAATAACCCAAGTATCTAGGTCTGGATATAAATACATGTCAGATTCCTCGATGCGAACAAATCCTTCAATCGACGAACCATCAAACATGATCTTATTATCCAATGCTTTCTCCAATTGGCTTACTGGAATCTCTACGTTTTTGATTATACCAAGTAGGTCAGTAAACATTAAACGAATAAAGCGAACATTCTTTTCTTTTGCCATCCTTAAAATATCTTCTCTACTCCATTTCGACATTTTTCTTCTCTCCTCACCTAATCATATATTCTCAAATGCAAAAGCATTGAGTAACTTAATGAAAAAACCTTGAAATTTCTCCTTGAATTAATGAATGGGTTTTACCTGGACGTAAATCTAAGATTTCTCGTATCACCATTTCTCGTAACCTAGCATCAGATATATCGATATTATTTTTACGAGCGAGCCGATCTTCTTTTTCCCTTTCTTCTTGTTCTCTACGCGCAAAGATCTCTTTTATCCCTGCAATATTCACTTTCTTTTCTAAAAGACTTTTAATCTCTAAAAGTTTTTCAATATCGTTAAAAGAAAAAAGTCGTTGTCGCCCTTTTGTACGAGCTGGATGGATTAACCCTTGTTCTTCATAATAACGGATTTGTCTCGCAGACAATTCGGTTAATTGCATGACAATTCCAATTGGGAAAAGAGGTAGATTTCTTCGTTCCAAATCAGTCATATCTATCCTCTCCTTATTTTATTTTTTTCTATTTTATTCCTTGTGAATTTACTTGTCAATATAATGTTAGAAAATATTACATTATTTTTTTTAAAAAATCCATTGAAAGTATTCCTTGATCAATCATTTTTTGAATGGCAGTAAATAAACCCCATTTCATATGTTGATATGTGAGGCCTCCTTGAATATAGGCAATATATGGTTCACGAATTGGCGCATCACCAGAAAGCTCTAAACTTGCTCCTTGAACGAATGTTCCTGCAGCCATAATCACAGGGTCTTGGTACCCAGGAATTTTACTTGGTTCTGGAACGACATGGGAATCAATGGGTGAACCTTTTTGGATACCTTGTAAAAAAGCAATTAATGATTTTGCATTATCAAATTGTATCGCTTGAATAATATCGTTTCTTTTTTCTGTCCAATGAGGATTTGTTATAAATCCCAACCCTTCAAGTAAAGCTGAGGCAAAAATCCCCCCTTTTAGTGCTTCCCCAACCATGTGAGGAGCTAAAAAAAATCCTTGATAAAAATCGATCATATGCCCATACATCGAACCAACTTTTGACCCAATCCCTGGCGCTGATAAACGATAAGAAATTTGTTTGATATATTTTTCTTTGCCAACAATATATCCCCCCGTTTTGGCAATACCTCCACCAGGGTTTTTAATTAAAGACCCTACAACAACATCCGCTCCAACGGCGGTTGGTTCATGCTTGTCCGTAAATTCGCCGTAACAATTATCAATAAAGGTGATCACATCTGGTTTTAATCCTTTTACGAACTGAATCATCTCTTTGATCTCATCAATTCCAAAAGAAGGTCTCCACGAGTATCCTCGTGAACGCTGAATGGCGATCACTTTTGTTTTTTCATTGATCCGTTTTTTAATTTCTTGATAATTTACAGTTCCATCTTGATTTAAGGGTATGGATTGGTATTGAATCCCCCATTCTTTCAGTGAGCCCATTCCTTCGCCATGGATTCCAATAACTTCTTCCAATGTGTCATATGGGGAACCTGTAATGTACATCAACTCATCCCCAGGGCGTAAAAGTCCAAACAGACCAATAGCCAATGCATGTGTCCCTGATACAATATGGGGACGAACGATCCCTGCCTCCGTTTCAAAAACATCAGCGTAGATTTGATCTAGTGTTTCTCTGCCTAAATCATCATAACCATAACCTGTGGAGGATTGAAGATGAAAATCAGTAACATGGTGTTGTTGAAAAGCTTTTAATACCTTTGCTTGATTATATTCCACAATTTCTTCAATTTCTTTTTTTCTTGGTTCGATTTTTTTTTCTAATTCTGCTACATATTGTTCGAATTTATTAGGAAATTGAAAAAAAGATAACATATTTATATCATGCCTTTCTAATTTACTTCTTTTTGTTATATTATTCTTCGAATTGATTCGGTAGCGAATTACTTCTTTTAACTGTTTTCTTAACTCGCTGATTCTTTTTCGAATGAAATTTTCCTTCTTTTGACTTTGCCCGTAAAGCAAAGATATATAAAATCAATAGCGTTCGATCAATCACTCGGCGTTTACTTTTTGTTCAATATTTCGAATTTGGGAGGGAGTTAACTCAGTATTAAAAATAACAACATCAACCTCTAATTGTTCTACAATTCGAGCTAATTCTTCGATTTTCCCTTTCCAATATACCAAGAAGGATCACTTGCTGTTCTAATTTGAGTAAAAGTCATTTTAACTTCTAAATTCGCAGTTTTCGCTAAGCGCTTTAACTCTTCTAAGGAGTAATTCGTTCGTTCATGGGAATGACCTAGCAAATAGATACCAACTAAAATAGCTTTATTTTTTTCAATCTGCGATATACCCAAACTTCCTTTTCACTCATTCTATGGTAAAATATTTAAAGATAAAATTACAAAACTAGTATACCATAAGCACTTAAAGGAACATAATTAGAACTAATTAATCTTTATGAAATTTGTTTCAGAAGTACAAAAAAGCCATCTTTTAAGATGACTAGGACTAAAAGTATTTATTTTTAATATCGATTAAATCTTCGGGTTGAATGGTCATTAAAGCCTCTTTGGAATTAGCAACTTCACCTTCCTTAATTAAGCGTACAGCTTGATTGCGAATCGCTTTTTCAATCCAGTTTCGAACCAAACGAGCGTTACTAAAACTACGAATAGGACTATTTTTTTCTTCAATAATGTATGCTTTTATTTTTTGCTTTGCCATGGGTGAAAGAATATATTCACGTTCGGTTACCATTACTTCAGCAATTTCTAAAAGTTCATCTAATGAATAATCTTCAAAATGAAGTTGAATAGGAAAGCGGGAATGCAAGCCAGGGTTTGAACGAATAAAATTCTCCATTTCAAAAGAATACCCAGCAAGGATCAAAATAAAATCGTTTTTATGATCTTCCATTTCCTTTACAAGGGTATCAATTGCTTCACGACCAAAATCCTTTTCTCCTCCTCTGATCAATGAATAAGCTTCGTCGATAAACAGTATTCCTCCAAGTGCTTTTTTTACCTGTTCTCTTGTTTTTTGCGCAGTGTGCCCAATATACTCCCCAACCAAATCGGCGCGTTCAACTTCAACAAGATGACCTTTTGAAAGAATACCCATTTCTTTAAACATTTTGGCCATAATTCGGGCAACGGTTGTTTTTCCAGTACCGGGGTTTCCTTTAAATATCATATGAAAAACTTGGGAATTAGAACGTAATCCAACTGCAGATCGTCGTTGATCAATCTGGATAAAAGCAAAAATTTCAAAAATCAGTTTTTTTACATCATCTAAGCCAACTAAGCGATCTAATTCTTGTATTATCGTTTTAAATCTTTCTTGTACTGTAGGATTTGAAGTTGTAACTCCTTCTTGTTTTGGGGCCTCTTTTACCCTGACAACTTCTCGTTTCTGATCTAAAACGATATGGATTTTATGAGGGGGATTTACTGCTGATGTCGTTACCTTTTTATTCAAAGTACTCACCTCACACGATTCCGTTCCTCATTCCAAAAGAATAAAGTTAATTCATAATCGGAGAATGTTAACGAAGGATATGGAATACTATAGTCTTATCTGTTTTTTCAATTTCAAGAATAAGTAGAGGATAGGCAAGAACTTGCATGACTAAGCTGTCAGGTTTGGGGTCTTTATATTGAAAAGTGATGTGTATTTCTGTCTCTTTCACATCAATATTTTTTACAATAATTTCATAGCCACTTGTTCTTTTTTCTCCTCTAGTCACGACAATATAGATTTTACTATTTGTCTCAATGACGCTATGTTTTTCTTTTGACCGATTTGCTTTCACCCAGTCTCTAACTTGTATAGGGGTATTTTCTTCTTGAATCACTTTATAATCCATACTATTTCATCCCTCTTTTTTCATTCTTAAAATTTTGTAAACAAAAAAGTTCATATATGGATGAAACATAAACTTCTATCATTTCATTATATGAGAAAAATTAAAAGGCATTCCTTATGATAATCATAAAGAATGCCTTCGTTTTTTGTTAGATCATAAAATTATTCATCTTCTTTTTGTTCTTGAACTAATGTGATATTTTTGGAAGGAACAAACGTGGAAATCGCGTGTTTATAAACCATTTGTTGTTTACCTTCTGATTCAAGAATGATCGTGAAATTATCAAATGCTTTAATAAGACCTCTCAATTGAAATCCATTCATAAGAAAAATAGTAACAGGTATATGCTCTTTACGAGCAACGTTTAAAAAAGTGTCTTGAATATTAATACTTTGTTTCATATCTTTTACCCCCTAAGATATACGTGATAGAATATTATTTATTCTTCATGTTGAAAATTTTTTCCTACCATCCATTCATAAATCTTCTGCTTAATCTTTTCTTTCTCCTCCAAAACATTGTTGGTAAAGTCAAACCAATGAATACCAGGCATACTTCGAAACCAACTTAATTGTCTTTTTGCAAAGCGTCTAGTCGCTTGCTTGATCATTTCAATCGCTTCTTCGAGACTAACCTTTCCTTTCAAATAAAGAATAATTTCTTTGTATCCAATCCCTTGCATTGCATTAAAGGTTTCATCATAGCCTTGGTTTAGTAAAGATTGAACTTCTTCAACGAGTCCTTCCTCAATCATCAGATCAACACGTCTATTAATACGATCATACAATTTTTTCCTATCCATCGTCAAGCCGATCATGAGCAAATTATAGGAAGTTTGCAGTTGTTGTTCTTTTAAAATCTCGCTCATAGTTTTACCTGTGGTATGATAAACTTCCAATGCCCGAATCACTCGTTTAGTATCATTTATATGTAGTCTTTCAGCGGATTCAGGATCTATTTGCTCTAGAAGTTGATGTAACGCTTCTTTTCCGTTAAATTTTAACCATTCTTGTAATTGCTGTCGGTATTTTTCGTCCATCGAATCTTTTGAAAACTGGTAGGAATGGGTAACCGATTTTATATACAAACCTGTCCCGCCAACGATAATTGGTAAGTGTCCCCTTTGATTAATTTCTGAAATCTTTTGGATCGCTCGTTGCTGAAATTCAGCTACGGTATAAAAATGATCCGGCTCATAATCATCAATGAAATAATGAGGAATTCCTTTCATTTCTTCTGGTTTAATTTTAGCCGTACCTATATTCATTCCTTTATAGACTTGCATCGAATCACCAGAGATAATTTCTCCCTGAAAACGAGTAGCAATTTCAATACTTAGTTCCGTTTTTCCTACTGCAGTTGGTCCAAGAATGACTAACAAATTCTCTTTCATCTTTAAACCTCACGATCAACTTTGATTATGCCATAGGTTGTTGAGGAAGAACGAGAGATTTTTGTAAATCCCAATCGTTCGAATTCTTTACTATTTTTATTTTCTTTTAATACAACTGCACGTTTCGCCACTCGTTTTGCCTGTTCAATGGTTTCAATCGTCAATGGATTGGAATTGGCCAATTTACGTAAAGGAGCTATTGATGAAGATTTTTTTACCCCTTTACGAAACATTGGATCAAAATAGACGATATCAAAACTTTGATCTGGCAGTAATTTTAAAAATTCAAGATGATCAGATAATCGGATTTCAATTTGTTTCATTGCCGCATCGATATCAGGATCTTGCTTCCATCCGCGTTGTAAACCATCTTTTACAAGAATTCCGATGACTGGTTCACTTTCAATACCAACAACGCGACCACGTTCACCTACAATATAAGAGGCCACGATCGAATCAGATCCTAAACCCATTGTACAGTCAAGAAATGTATCTCCAGATTTTAACTGCGAAAGGGAAACCAGTATATCATTATCACCTTTTTGTAATCGATTTATACGTAAGACGGCCATACTAGGATGGAAGAAAAAAGGCTGTTGTTGTTCATTGACATAGTATTTCGCGCTCTCTTTTTCTACGATTATGATTTCTTGATCTAACTCAAATAAAGCATTTAGAGATTGTTTTTTTCGTTTGATGAATGTTGCATTTAATAAAGCTGTAATTTCAAAAGCCCGACTAAGTGTAGATTGGTCTGGATCATAAGCAGTCGTTACAATCATTTTATATCACTCTTTTAAACATTTTTTCAATTTCGTAGGTAGAGAAATGGATGATAATTGGTCTTCCATGAGGACAAGAGAACGGATTTTCAGTATTTCTTAATTGTTCGAGCAATTGTTCCATTTCTGTTTTAGTTAAATACTGATTTGCTTTAATGGAAGCTTTACAAGAGATACTGGCCACCATCTCTTGACGTAAGATAGAGAAATCGATCCTCCCTTTTTGTAAGACCATTAGCATCATTTTTTCAAGGTATATAGTTTCTTGTCCTTTTGGAATCCAGCTAGGAATTGAACGAATAAGAATCGTTTGTGTGCCAAATAAATCAAACTCAAGTCCATGTTCTTTGAAATATTCTTTGTGCTTTAATAGTTCATCGATTTCTAATCTCGTAAAATCAAAGATGAAAGGTATTAATAATTCTTGACTCGATTGTTTTTCCTCATTCATCTGACGTAGATTCTTCTCATAATTAATTCTCTCATGTGCAGCATGTTGATCGATGAGGTAGAGACCATCCTCATTTTGAGCGATGATGTAAGTACCCAAAAATTGTGTAATCGGTTCTAATATTGGGAGGCGCTCCTTCATCGTATCTTTTAATGAATTCTCCTCTAATGGGATTGGTTGCTCAAGTTCATTCATCTCATTTATTTTTTGCGAAAAAGGTGGTAGATCGTCCTTTAGATTTGAAAAGGTTGAAATAATCTCTCTTTCTTTTACAGTTTGTTGTGGTTTGTTCGGTTTTGAAAAGGAAAAAGAATAATCTAAAGTATCTTGAAAGGACTTCTTAACAACTGCTTTTCCTTGGTTTGTTTTTAATGGTTCACGTATAAATGATTCTTGGTGAAGCGCTTGGTAGACAGTTGTTTCAACGAACTTCAATAGTTCCTGCTCCTTACTAAAACGCACTTCTAACTTTGCTGGGTGAACGTTCACATCGATTAATGAAGGATCTAATTCAATGTGTAATGTTGTAATTGGATAGCGATGAACCATTAATAAAGTTTTATACCCATCAATGATGGCTTGTGTTAGAGCAAAGTGTTTAATATATCTTCCATTCACAAAGATTGAAATATGATTCTTATTTGCTCGGGTAATATCTGGCTTTGAAAGAAGTCCTGAGATTTTAAAATCTGTATTTTCATTCAAGAAAGATACCATATTTTTAGCAAGGCTAGTGCCATATATTGCTCCAATCACATGACGAATTTGACCATCTCCTGCTGTTCGTAAAATAAGGCGTCCATTATGGATAAGGGTAAAAGCAATCATAGGATAAGCTAAACTCAGACGATTCACGTAGTCGGTAATATGACCCAACTCGGTTTGGAGTGATTTCATATATTTTAATCGAGCAGGTGTATTAAAAAAAAGATCTCGGACGGTAATTTCCGTTCCCTTTGTATAAGCGATTTCTTGTTTATTTACGACAGAGCCACCTTGTAAATGCAATTCCAGTCCCTTTCCATCATGGTTAGGTGATGTCTTTATTTTCAGCCGAGAAACTGCTGCGATACTAGGCAATGCTTCTCCTCGAAATCCCAGTGTCTTAATTCGAAATAAATCATTTCCTCTTTGAAGTTTACTCGTAGCATGCCTGTAAAATGCTTTTTCTACATCTTCTTCATCCATTCCTTCCCCGTTATCCCGTATCTGAATCAGGCTAAGACCTCCATCTTCGATTTGAATCTCGATTTTTGTGCTTCCGGCGTCTATACTGTTTTCAACCAATTCCTTTACTACGGATGCGGGTCGCTCTACTACCTCTCCTGCAGCAATTTGGTTTGCAATATGGTCATCAAGGATTCTGATTTTCCCCATAATGGTCACTTCCTTAATCGTTTCTGGATCTCATACAGGATTTGAAATCCTTCCATTGGAGTCATGTTTAACAGATCCAAAGAAAGGATCTGCTGAATGATTTCTTTATCGTATTCCTTATTTATTCTAGATTCATTTGTTTGTGACAATTGATTGTTTTCCGCTTGTAATGGAAAAAGAACGAGTTGTACCGCTTTTTCTTTCCCATCATTTTTAAGGTTTCGAGCTTTTGATTCATAATTTCTCAAAATTCGTTTTGCGTTTTCAATCACTTCATATGGTAAACCAGCTAATTCCGCTACATAGATTCCATAGCTGCGATCAGCTTTTCCTTTTTCGATTTTATGGAGAAAAACAACCTTCCCATCTTTCTCCATGACGTTAACGTGGATATTTTGGATTCGAGAAAATCGATCTGCTAGACTTGTTAATTCATGATAATGAGTAGAAAATAACGTTTTCGCATGAACATGATCGTGGATATATTCAATAATGGCTTGTGCTAAAGCCATACCATCGTAAGTAGAAGTTCCTCTCCCAATTTCATCAAGCAATATTAAACTATTTGTTGTTGCTTGAAGGATTGCTTGTTTTGTCTCAAGCATTTCTACCATAAAGGTACTATGACCACTGGTTAAGTCGTCACCTGCACCGATTCTTGTGAAAATACGGTCGGTAATGGCAATATTTGCACTTTCAGCAGGGACGAAACAACCAATCTGAGCCATAATGATGATTAATGCTATTTGGCGCATATAGGTGCTTTTTCCGGCCATATTTGGGCCAGTGATCAATAAGATCTGCTGACTTTCTTGATCGAGTTCTACATCATTAGGAATATAAGGGGTTTCCTTCTGTACGAATTCAATAACTGGATGTCGACCTTGGCGAATACGAATTCTTCCTTCTTGATTAAATTGTGGCCGAACATACCCATTCATCGAACTAACTTTTGCAAAAGATAGTAATACATCAATGATGGCGATCTGTTGGGCTAGTCGTTGTAATCTTGGATTTTGATTCGCAATTCTCTCACGTACCTCAGTAAATATTTGATATTCTAATTCTTGCATTTTCTCTTCAGCTTCGAGAATTTGTGATTCTTTTTCTTTTAATTCTTCAGTAATAAAACGTTCGCCATTGGCCAGAGTCTGCTTTCGAATGTATCGGTCAGTAGGCACTTGTGCTAAATTGGATTTCGTAACTTCAATATAATAACCGAATACTTTGTTAAAACCGACCTTTAAAGATTTGATTCCGGTGATTTCTCGTTCACGACGTTCCATATCTTGAAGCCATTGTTTTCCCTCAGTACTCGCACGGTAATATGCATCTAGTTTTGGATGGTATCCCCTTTTGATGATTCCCCCTTCTTTTAAGCCGATAGGAGGATCATCGACAATGGATTCGTCAATTAAGGAATAGATGTCAGTACACTGATCAAATTCTCCCATCATTTGGATCAGAGGATCAATCTTATTTTCTACTAAAACTTGTCGAAGTCTTGGAATTTTTTCAAGACTCTGTTTTAACGAATAAAGATCTCTTGCTGAAGCATTCCCATACGAAATTCTGGAAACAATGCGCTCGATATCATAGATTTCTCGTAATAAATCCTTTAGTTCGTCGCGAACCAAT
The DNA here is from genome assembly GCF_004342885.1 of Tepidibacillus fermentans. Classification (NCBI taxonomy): domain Bacteria; kingdom Bacillati; phylum Bacillota; class Bacilli; order Caryophanales; family Bacillaceae; genus Tepidibacillus; species Tepidibacillus fermentans. Next base: position 119,515 of record NZ_SMAB01000007.1, on the reverse strand, counting down.
GGATTTTCATATAGAGCCTGTACGCTATTCAATCTTTCCTCAATGGCTACTTTGGATAATAACGGTTTTTCTAACCAACGACGTAATAGACGACTACCCATCGATGTTTCTGTTTGATCGAGTAACCAAAGCAAGGAACCTTTTTTTGAGTGGTCTCTAGATGTTTCTGTGAGTTCTAGATTTCGTCTCGAAAAAGGATCTAATATTAGATAATGTTTTGCTTCATAAATTTGAAGTTCATTAAAATGAATCAATTTTTGCCGTTGGGTCTTATGAAGATAATCCAATAACATTCCAGCACTAAAGATAATCGCTTCAAGCGGTTCTTTTACATTTTGAAATTGTTCATAAACTAGATTTTTGTAATAGTTTTGTTGGTCCGTAATCTCATCATCTAACCAAGTAAGATTGGTTTCTAAATATTGTTTAAGAACAGATTCGAATTCTATCAGTTTTTTTGAAAGTACAATTTCTGAAGGCTGGTAAAGGATCAATTCGTGAATAACATGATCAAAATCTTCTTCAATAATCGTTGAATAGAATTCACCAGTAGAAATATCACTAATAGATATACCAAATTGGTTGGAATGTTGTAGTAAGAAAATAGAAGCAATATAGTTATTTGCTTTACTTTCTACAAGTTTTCCATCCATTATTGTTCCAGGTGTAATTACACGGGTCACTTCCCGTTTTACTACCCCTTTTGCTTGCTTTGGATCCTCTACTTGCTCACAAATGGCTACTTTATAGCCTTTTTCAATAAGTTTATGTATATAGGAGTTGGCAGAATGGTAAGGAACCCCACACATCGGGATCCTCTCCTCTGTTCCACCATCTCGTCCAGTCAACGTGATTTCTAAGAGTCGTGAAGCTAATTCTGCATCTTCAAAAAACATCTCGTAAAAGTCACCGAGACGAAAAAATAAAATGGCATCCGGATAATCAGCCTTAATTTGTAAGTATTGTTGGATCATTGGTGTATAGGTTGCCATAATCAATCCCCCCAAGTTATCAAATAATTATAGCATAAATCCTAGTATTTTGGGGATTTTGTTAATGATGAAAAGGAGGAAGCTTCCACAATCGACGAATATCCATATTTTCATTCCATATATAACCTTTATCCATTAGTTTTTCTAGAGGATCTAAGTAATTACGGTAATCATCATAGGTTTTTAATTGTTTTAATTCTACCCATAATTTTTGTACAATAGGTTTTAATACTTCTTTTTCTCCTTGGTAATAGGCTTCTTGAATTTCTCTATCATATAACGGATCTTGATAAAGATAAATATAATTTTTGACGATTAATTTTGCTAATGCAAATACACCTTTTGTAAGTGTTGGTGATACAATCCAGCTTGGTAATGTGCGATATTCAAACCCTTGATGAAATTTTATTCGGTAATCTCCTAAAAACCCATATTTTGGCCTTCGCTTTTTTCCTCTTGGATCCTCAAAGAGAGTTACAGTCAATGTAAGATAGTTATCTAAAGCTCGTAATAAAAAAGAATTCAGTTCGATCTGACTAAAATGAATATGTCCGCCAATCGGAAAACCTTCTATTGGCATAGCACCTGCAAGCCATTCAATTTTTGGACTTCTTATTTTTTTACTTGCTAATATCATCGTTTGATAAAGATTGATTGTAAGTTGCCTAGGAGTTGAAGCTGGTATTGGTCTCAATTCTGCCAAAGGCAATTGAGTTCGATCACGATTCGTCCAAATGTCATCACAACCTACACTACCTTTTCTCGGCAAAAACTTCGAAGCTAGAACCATTTTTCCATTCATATCTCGTAAAACAAATTCAGGATCAGTCCCTAAGATCACTTGTTGTTCTTTTGAATTCAAAATCGTTTCCCATTTTGTTGTAAAATGATTAATCGCTTCAGCAAATAGCGTTGCTAATCGTTTATTTAGGCTAGGGAAAGGATTTACATGGATAATCCAAGGTTTTTCACCTGCTGTCACTCCTACTGTTACCATCCCATAATCTAAATGTAACGAATATATGGCACGAATGGCTAATTGACTTACTCGTCTTTCCTCTCGTTTTGTCGCTAAAGTTTGAACTTCAGTCAGACCACTATTTTCTTTTAATTGAAAGATCGTTTTATTCAACCAATTTAACGTTTGGTTCTGTATTTGTTTAAAATAAGCAAGAACATCTTGTTGAAAAACAGCAACTTGATAAATATGAACGAAGTGTAACTTTTTTATTTTTGCTTGTTGTGTAAATTCGTCTATAAAAATTGGAGTAGAGATTCCTTGAATGTTAAATATTTTATATTGTTCGTACTCATTATTTAAAAGGTCTCTAGCTTTCTTATTCAGCTGAAATGGAACAGAATAGATCTCTTGCACATTTCCCCATGGAATAAGTAATGAAATATCTCGCATATCATGATAATGAAGTATTGAACCGTACGGTATTTTGAGTTGTTCTAATAATGAATCCACCAATAAATTCTCATCATATAAGAAAAATGCTTTCATGTTTTCTCTCCCATTTCTAGGGTTCATTCAAAATTATCATATTCAAAAACATGAAAGAAGTGAAAAAAGAGAAGGAAAAAACTTCCTTCTCTTCTTCATAAGAACCTTTAGTCTAAGTCATCGATGATAAATGGGTTAAGGTCTTCTATTTCATCTGAATCAATATCTTCTTCCTCAATGAGAAAACCTTTTTCATCATCACAATCCTGGCAAAGGACTACACAAACTTTGGTTTCCCCAACGATCTCAACCAAGAACTCTTTTTCTACTTCAACTATGACTGTATCTCCGTCTGATGACACTTTGGCATCTATACAATGTGGCGCTTGCGTTGCTGTAGCAGTTACTTCTACTTTGTCTTTAGTGCAATTACTATCTAAATAAGATAACGGCACTTTTTCATTATAAGAAACTGTTTCTGTTGCAACCGTGGTTTTTGTATTGTTCGCGTAAGAATACCATAAATTAATATCGTACGTACCTACAATCTCAATGACATCTCCAACTTTTTCCGCTTCAAAAGTATGGTTAATCGCCCAGCAACCTAAGATATTAGATGGTTGGTTTGGGAGCACAATATTGTGAGGCGTTTTTGAAAATTTCCGTCCTTTACCACAGACCGCTTTCGTTATGATCTCTCTACATTGTAGGTCTTTATCACGGACCATATCGTACCCTCCTCAATCGATTCTCAATTAATCTTATGCAGGACGAATGTCTATGGTGAAAAAAACCTAAAAAAACAATAAAAAAACTACAGAGTAAATCTGTAGTTTTTGGACAAGTCGTCATCAAGAGGCAAGGTTTTCTCTAGCTCATTTTTTATTAATAGAATTACAAATTGGAGATACTGATTGATTTCTGATTGATATTGCTGATATTGATGAACTAAGGGAATACTATGCAATTCAGCATTTAGAGTATCTAAAGTCTCCTCAAGATATTGAATATAATTTGGTTTTCGAAAATGTTTTGCATTGACCAATTCTTGTTGTTTTATTTTGATCAATCTGATGAGTTCTTGTATTCTTTCGTGATTTTGAATCTTTTTCTCTGCTATCTGATAAACTTTAATTTCTTCTTGTTCGGAGATTAATTTCGCCAGTTTTTGTGTTTGTTTTAAAATATCTTCTTTTTTAATTGACGACATCAAGTAACTCCTCTTGTGCGTTAGAAACAAGTTCTCCTCTTAATGTCCAAGTTTGTGGTTCAGTAATTTTAACCAACACGAACTGGCCAATTAAAGCTGGATCTCCTTTGAAGTTAACAAGTTTATTACCCCTTGTACGTCCTGATAAAACTTCAGAGTTCGTTTTACTTACCCCTTCAACAAGTACTTCGACGACCTGATTTTTTAATTGTTTGTTTTTATCACGACTGATTTGATTCTGAAGATCCATTAGGCGTTGTAGTCGCTCTTTTTTTACATCTTCAGGAATATTATCCTCCATAACTGCTGCTGGTGTTCCTTCTCGTGGAGAGTAGATAAACGTATAAGCAGAATCAAAACCCACTTTTTCGACTAATGATAAGGTATCTTGAAATTGTTCTTCTGTTTCTCCAGGAAAACCAACAATAATATCGGTCGTTAGCACGACATCTGGTATTGCCTGCTTGATCTTCCTTACTAATTCTAAATACTCTTCTCTTGTATATTTTCTTGCCATCTTCTTTAGAATTTCTGTATTACCGGATTGGAAAGGTAAATGAATGTGTTCGACGAGGTTCCCACGTTTTGCCAAAACCTCGATTAAATGATCATCAAAATCTTTTGGATGGCTTGTTGTAAACCGAATTCTAGGAATATCAATTTTACGAAGATCCTCTAATAAATCACCAAAGCCATAATCGATATCAAGATCCTTGCCATAAGCATTAACGTTTTGACCCAAAAGCGTAACTTCTTTATAACCTTTACGTGCTAATTCTCGTACTTCTGAAATGACATCTTCTGGTCTACGACTACGTTCTTTACCTCGTGTGTAAGGTACTATACAATAGGTACAGAATTTATCGCAACCATACATAATACTAACCCAAGCTTTTAATCCATCTTGTCTAACCTTTGGTATATGTTCAATGACATCGCCTTCTTTTGACCATACTTCGACAACCATTTCCTTATTCAAAAGTGCATCCCTTAATAAAATAGGAAGACGATGAATGTTATGAGTACCAAAAATGAGATCGACATGTTGATAAGATCTCAAAATTTTGTTCACTACTTTTTCTTCCTGTGACATGCATCCTGCTACACCTAATATGATGTGGGGTTTTTCTAATTTCAAATGTTTTAGCCGACCTAATTCACCAAATACTTTGTCTTCAGCATTTTCACGAATCGCACATGTATTAAAAAGAATGATATCTGCTTCATCTTCCTCATCAGTAGGTTGGTAACCCATTTGTTCGAGTATACCCGCCATTGTTTCTGAGTCATGTGAATTCATTTGACAACCATAAGTGCGAATAAGGTAGTATTTCCCTTTCCCAATATCGATCATTTCCTTAGGTATTGGATCAAAATCTAGAAATTGAACGACTTCTTTTCCACGTTTTTTTGCTTCTTTTATATTAGGAGGAATAAAATATTTTGCAAATTTATTATCAATGTCGATGATTGACATATTGTTCACCTCATTTTATTAGAATGAAATTTCAAATATATATAAGACAGATTAACACTAATTGAATGATATTAATACAACTTATAATTATAACAAGAACTGTTTTTATTTTAAAGGACTTATTCGCAGTAATAACTTCCTATTTGTTCGGGAAAATTAAAATATACCAGTTTCAAAGGGGGACTGAGAAATGCCGAATCATAATAATATCTTTAGGAACAAACGTGATTTTGCAAGAGCTGAGTTTGCAACAGAATTATATAAACCTGCTGGTCGACCTAGACCTAGAGAAGCAAAATCACAACAGCATCAATATGCACCGGAGCATTTCGAAGGATTAAAAGGTAAAAAAACCAGTTTTCATATGAAAATTGGAGCCCCTAATGAATCTTAGGTAGCAAAACAGCAGCCGTCATGGCTGCTGTTCGGATTAATTTGTGGGGTATCGACGATTTTTAATTCAGCTCCTAGTCCTTTTTCGTCTTTACGATTGCTTTCATTTTTCCTTCCACAGTGTACGCATCCTTAAGTAAATAAGAAAAAAGCATGCTGTGATAAGGAAATTATACCATCAACTTATCATTTCCGTAAAGATAATGTCCACATCTGGTAGACATTAAGAGGACTTTCTCTCTATAGCTAAAAGATATGGGGAAAAGTTTATTTGGTTAATATATTTTAGTTTCATGACGGAAAATTCTTTTTGAGATAGTGATTGCAAAAAAGTCTCAATGATCTTCGCTTCAGTACCTTGATCATGTCCAGAGTAAACAATTAACACAATGATCCCATCATCCGTTAAAAGTTTAAGTAAAGCCTGTATGGCTTTTATCGTTGTATCACCTTTCGTTACAACTGTTTTATCTGACCCAGGTAAATAACCCAAATTGAACAAGGCTGCTTTTACATGATGTTTTACCCATTTTTCTATCGTTTCGTGACCTTCTTTTATGCAATGAACTCGACTCAACAGGTTCTTTTCTTCTAAACGTTTTTTTGTATTTACGATGGCTTGTTCTTGGACATCAAAACCATAGACCTTTCCGTTTTCTCCGATTAATTCAGCTAAAAATACCGTATCATAACCATTGCCACAAGTTCCATCAACAACAATGTCACCTGGCTTTACTCGATTTTTGATTAATTCCTTTCCGAATTGAAGAATGGGTAAAAAGCTCATTAAACCTCGATCACCTGCCCAACCATCGGCATCAGCAAGGTTCCGTGTATTCCAGCATGAATTAATTCTTCTTCAATTTTTTTCGGATCATATTCTGGATAAAAGTGTGTAACCATTAATTTTTTGGGTTGAAGATCTCTGCTCAGCTTCGCAACATCAGACGTGGATAAATGACCCATTGGAGTCAACGGACGATCTTTTTCTAAATATGTACATTCTAAAATTAACAAGTCTGCTTGCTTGGCAAACGGTGAAAAAGATGTATAGATTCCAGAATCTGCACCATAAACAAATGTTTTTTCACCTGATTGGAATTTCATTGCATATGTAGGAACAACATGGTCAGTTTGTAAAAAAGATATTTGAAGATCATCCAACTGTAACATGGTTGACTCATTAATATGATGGGGTTGAATAAAATGCTGAAATGGTATGATGCTCGCTTCGGGTTTTGGCTCTTGGGGGAAATAAACAGGTAAAGGTTTTGTTCGACCTTTCATGACAAATTCCATTTGAATCGCATATTGTAACACCAAAAAGTCACTCATATGGTCGTGATGTAAATGGGACAAAAACACAGCTTCCAATTGATCAAATTTGATATATTGTTGAAGTTTTGAAAGGACTCCACTTCCAGCATCAATTAGGTAGTATCTATGATTGTGTTCTAATAAGTACCCTGGTCCACAACTGTTTGCTCCAGGAAATGGTGACTGATATCCCAAAACAGTAACTTTCATCAAAAAACCTCCTAAAGTAGAACTATGATTTTTCTACTTTATAGTTTAGCTAACGTATAAAAACAATTCAAATGGGTAAAAAAGATGATTAGGGAATAACATCTCTTTATTTGATTTCCTTATAATAATATAAAAGCCATCTCTATGACAAGAGATGGCTTTTATATTATTATATTTAATTTTATTCAAATTCTTTCAAGAATGAAGCAAATACATCATCGGATAATTTTAGTTCTGCATTTACTAAAGGAGCCTCACTGAAGTTCGGAACCAATTCTTGGTAAGATTGTCTTTCTGGATCACGATAGATAATTCCTGTTACAAGACCATCATGTTCCATCACTTTCTGAACAGCTAAGGAACGGTTGGATGGATCAAAGGTTGGATCTTCTTCAAGGTTTACAATATGCTCTTTAAACCATTCATAAGTATTCACTTTGTTAAATGTAACACAAGGACTAAATACATTGATAAATGAGAATCCTTTATGTTTTATTCCTTCTTCGATGATACGAGTAAGTTGAGCAAGATCTCCTGAGAAGCCTTGAGCAACAAAACCTGCTCCAGCAGAAATAGCTAGTTCTAAAGGACGAATTGGAGGTTCTATAGAACCTTTTGGAGTACTCTTCGTTTTTGCTCCAAACATACTTCGTGGAGAAGTTTGACCTTTTGTTAAACCATAGATTTGATTATCCATAACCACATAAGTCATATCAATATTTCTACGGATCGCATGAATGGTATGGTTGGTACCAATCGCGAAACCGTCTCCATCTCCACCAGCCGCCATAACGGTTAGGTCTCGGTTTGCCATTTTCAAACCTTGGGCAATTGGTAAGGCTCTTCCGTGGATACCGTGGAAACCATAGGCATTAATATATCCTGAAATCCGACCAGAACAACCAATACCAGAAACAATGGCAAAATTTTCAGGCTCAAGGCCTACGTTTGCAGCAGCTCTTTGAATCGCAGCTTGAACAGCAAAGTCTCCACAACCTGGACACCAGTTCGGTTTTACATCGTTACGAAAATCCTTAAATGTTGCCATTTTATATCAACCCCTTAATTCCATTGTAGATTTCAGATGGTAAGAATGGATTGCCATCATATTTGAGTAGTTTTTCTACTTTTTCTCCCATTCCAACATTTAATTTTATGAGATTCGCTAATTGACCAGTACCGTTGTTCTCAACAACTACAACTTTTTTCGCTTTTTCCATTAATTCTTTTAGCTCATCTGCTGGGAATGGATAGACTAATCGTACATGTGCTTGATTAATTTTTAATCCATCCTTCTCTAGACGTCCAATTGCTTCTGTAATAACTCCTCGGGTTGATCCAATTCCAACAACTAATAAATCAGCTTCTTCATGTGGAGCTTGCTTAAGAACAGGGTCTTTAAATGTAACGTTATTAATTTTATTTAGACGTTTTTCCATCATCTTCTTACGGATAGCTGGTGCCTCTGATGGACGACCATTTTCTGCGTGTTCAACGCCCGTTACATGATGAATTCCATATTTTTGTCCAGGTATTACTCGTGGAGAAATTCCATCTTCAGTGAATTCATAACGTTTAAACATTCCTTCAATAGCTGGTAACTCTTGGTCACCCATAAATTTACCTCTGTCAATTTCAATTCTACTGTTATCAAGGGGTTCTACCGTTTGTTTACTCATGCCTAAGGAAAGGTCAGTTAGAACAATAACTGGGCATTGATATTTTTCGGCTAAATTGAATGCTTCAGCCGTATCATAAAAAGCACTTTCAACGGAGTTAGGAGCAATCACGATTTTCGGAATCTCACCATGTGAACCATTAATCGCTGCATTAAAGTCACTTTGTTCATTCTTCGTTGGTAATCCTGTACTTGGACCACCACGTTGGACATCAACGATTACAATTGGTGTTTCAGTGATTCCTGCTAAACCAATCGCTTCTTGCATAAGGGACAAACCAGGGCCTGAAGTTGAGGTCATTGAACGAACTCCGCCATACGAAGCACCAATTGCCATAGTTACAGCAGCGATCTCATCTTCTGTTTGAATGACAGCCCCACCAAGTTCTGGTAGTTTTTTAATGAGATACTCCATAATTTCTGATGCTGGTGTAATTGGATAAGCAGGCATAAAACGAACACCAGCAGCAATTGCTCCTAAAGCCACAGCCTCGTTACCAGTCATAAATAATCGTTTCTTTCCGTCAGCTCTTGCTAATACAAAATCATCTAAACTTCCCTTTGCTTCATTTCGAATATACTCAGCACCTTGGATAATCGCTTCAATATTTTTATTTACAACTTCCTGTCCTTTTTTGCCAAACATTTCTTCCACAAGTTCTTTGAAAGAATCAACTGGAAGGTCTAAAATTGCACTAGTAACACCAACAGCGACCATATTTTTCATCAAAGATGTCCCAAGATTTTGAGCAATTTCCGTTATCGGAACAGAGAAGAAATGAACGTTTTCCTTCTTCACTTGCGGATCAAATTTAGAGTCAGCGATGATGATACCGCCTTCCCGTAATTCCCCACTATTTAGATCGATCGTCTCCTGATCAAAAGCAATTAAAATATCCAAATCATCTGAGATTGCCTCTACTGGCTTCGTGGTTACACGAATCTTATAGTTTGTGTGGCCACCTTTAATCCTGGATGAAAAGTGACGATAACCATAGAGATAATAACCAAGTCGATTTAATGCTGTTGCAAAAATTTCACCGGTACTATCAATACCTTCCCCTTGTTGTCCGCCAACTTTCCACGAAAGTTGATTTAACATTTTTCTCCACTCCTTTAAAAATGGTAAAAATAAACATTATTATGATGATTTTTTTCTTTTCCCCCGTCACCTCACCTATACTATCCCTAAAACTTCCCTAAGTGTATGCCTAAATAGAAAAAAAAGCAAACCGCTTACAATTGTGTATTTTCTATTAAACTATAGATAATATAAGATTTTTCTTATTATCTGAAAGCATCTAGTATTTTCTCATTATTTTGAAGAATATTTACCGATTTTACCGAATACATATAAAAATCAGAAAATAATAAATTAACGAAGAACTCTTTTGTAATAATTGAGCCAATTTTGTTTTAAAATCCCCTCAACATGTTCTTTAGCAAAATACTTCAATAAGACATTTACCAAATTTTCTAGTTTTCCTGCATTTTCTAGCCCTTTTATAGGATTAGCCCCATCAAAATCAGAACCTAATCCAATGTGTTCGATACCACCTAGACTTGCAATATGTTCAATATGTAAGAGGAGATCGTCAATGGTGGGTTCTTTATTTGTTGAGGTAAAATCTCTTACAAAGGTAACTCCAATCACACCACCCTGTTCAATGATTGCTTTAATTTGGCCGTCTGTTAAATTCCGAGGATGATTACATATTTTTTTGGTATTGGAATGAGAAGCATGAATTGGAATCTCGCTTTGTTCAATTACATCCCAAAAACCTCTTTCTGATAAATGAGAAACATCGATCATCATCCCTAGACGATTCATCTCTTTCACAACTTCTTGTCCAAATCTAGTTAATCCCGCTCCTCTTGGTTCCATGATTCCATCAGCCACTTCATTGGCTTGATTCCAAGTTAATCCCATAGCTCTTACACCTAATCGATAAAAAGTTCTTAGCTTTGCTAAATCCCCTTCAAGGACATCTGCTCCTTCAATCGACAATAGAGCAACTTTCTTGTCCTGATCTAAATAGGTCTCAATCTCCTGATAGGTAGTAGCAAGTTTAAATCGGTTTTTTTGTCCGATTACAATCTGGTAGAAATCATCAATTGATTGAATTGCTACGAGAAATTTAGATGATTTTATCGTTGGAGAGACATAAATCGCAAAAACTTGAAGATCGATTTTTCCTTTTATCATATTCGGATAATTCACATGTAAACGATCGTCATCTTCATAAAAATCAATGCTTGGATCATTTAGTAGTTTCCATAATACGTCTGTATGAGCGTCAAAGATCATATTATCCCTCCCAAAACAGTCCTACTCATTTCAGTTTCCCCTCATCAAACCGTACGTGAGGTTTTCCATCATACGGCTTTCCATGTCTTTCTTCCATCAGCATTCGGTATGTTCTAACCTTGGCTTGATGGCATAGGGTATTCTACTTTTACAATGGTGTAGTTAGCAGGTTGTCTGCATTTACTCACTCTTACCTCCTTCTAGCCTGTGAACAAAGTCGAGGCCCTTCCCTAGATAAAGTTATGATGTCTTTATCTTCAAGCGAAAAACCTGTCTTCCATTTAGGAAAACAGGTTTAATCCAAATCTTATCGAGGTTCTACAATTAATTTAATGGCTGTTCTTTCTTCACCATCAATCACAATATCCGTAAAAGCAGGAATACAAATAAGGTCAACACCACTAGGTGCTACGAAACCTCGCGCGATTGCTACTGCTTTAACAGCTTGATTAAGTGCACCTGCACCAATCGCTTGTATCTCAGCGGCACCACGCTCACGTAGCACCCCAGCTAGTGCACCTGCAACAGCGTTGGGGCTAGATTTTGCTGAAACTTTTAATACTTCCATGGATTGAAACCTCCTTGTATGGCTACATTATGGAATAAATCATTAGTATAATATATTCGCTGTCATTCAAAAAAATTCCTGCTATAAAAAGTGAAAAATATCAAAAAATTTAGAACGGAAAATTTTTCTAAAGGGGTTATTCTACGATTGATTTTTCCTGATTAAGATGAATACGTTCAATACGTTTTGCCTTTCCAGTAACTAAATCAATATCGATAATAACAGCATTTAATTGCCATCTACCTAATTTATCAACCTCAAACCTTTGGGGTAAAGCAGTGATAAATTTTTCTATAACTTCTTCTTTTTTCATACCCAATATTCCATCATATGGACCAACCATTCCCACATCGGTGATATAAGCAGTTCCTTTTGGTAAAATTCTTTCATCTGCAGTTTGAACATGAGTGTGAGTACCTACTACTGCACTTACTTTTCCATCTAAGAACCAACCCATTGCTTGTTTTTCAGAAGTTGCTTCAGCATGGAAATCTACAAGAATATTTGCTGTTTCTTTTCTTATCTCTTCTAAAATTTCTTCAACTTTTCGAAAAGGGCAATCAATGGCTGGTAAAAAGGTGCGCCCTTGTAGATTAATAATTGCCAATTTGTGAGCATTAAAATTAATAATTGTATAGCCTTTTCCAGGGGTGCCGCTAGGATAATTGGCAGGACGAATGAGATGAGGGAAATGATCAATAAATTGATAGATATCTTTTTGATCCCATGTATGATTTCCCATCGTAACCACATGAATACCAAGATTCATCAAATCTTTTAGTATTTTTTCAGTAATTCCCCTTCCTCCTGCAGCATTTTCCCCATTTGCTACAATAATTTGTGGTCGAAATTTTTGTTTAATTTTATTTATGTTTTCAGCAATAGCATTACGGCCTGGAGAACCTACAATGTCTCCCAAAAAAAGGATTCTCAAAAAGTTTCACTCCCTGAATTCTCTTACCATCTATTTAATGAAAAAAATAAAGTGGCTATGCCACTTTATTTTGCATATTCAACTGCCCGAGTTTCTCTTATCACTATTACCTTAATATGGCCTGGATAATCGAGTTCATTTTCGATCCGTTTTGTGATATCCCTAGCCAATATGATCGAATCATCATCTGAGATTTGCTCAGGATCAACCATGACTCTCACTTCTCGACCTGCTTGAATAGCATAAGACTTTTCAACTCCATCAAAGGATTCAGAAATCTCTTCAAGTTTCTCTAGACGTTTAATGTATGTTTCAAGAGTTTCCCTGCGGGCACCAGGTCTCGCTGCAGATAAAGCATCAGCTGCCCCTACTAATACAGCAATAATAGAAGTAGGCTCTACATCTCCGTGATGAGATGCAATTCCATTGATAACCACAGGATGTTCATTATACTTTTTCGCCAATTCGACACCAATTTCGACATGAGAACCTTCTACTTCATGGTCAATCGCTTTACCAATATCATGTAGTAAACCGGCTCTTTTGGCTAAGGTAACATCCTGCCCTAACTCTGCAGCCATTAAGCCACATAGATGAGCAACTTCAATTGAATGTTTTAAGACATTTTGACCATAACTGGTTCTAAATTTAAGACGACCGAGAATTTTGATTAAATCTGGATGTAAATTATGAACACCAACCTCAAATGTCGCTTGTTCTCCATATTCACGAATTCGCTCGTCTACTTCTTTCCGTGCTTTTTCAACCATTTCTTCAATACGCGCAGGATGAATTCGACCATCTGCAACTAATTTTTCTAATGCTGTTCTTGCAATTTCCCGTCGAATCGGATCAAATCCTGATAATATAACTGCTTCTGGAGTATCATCAATAATTAAATCAATTCCTGTTAAAGTTTCTAATGCACGAATATTACGTCCTTCTCTTCCAATGATTCGGCCTTTCATTTCGTCATTTGGAAGCGCTACAACAGAAACTGTTGTTTCAGCGACATGGTCTGCCGCACAACGTTGAATTGCTGTCGTAATTATTTCTCGAGCTTTCTTATCAGCTTCCTCTTTCGTCTGCTGTTCAATCTCTTTAATTAAAACAGCAGCATCATGTCGAACTTCCCGCTCAACGTTTTCTAAGATGATCTGTTTCGCTTCTTCTGTCGTTAAGTTAGATATTCTTTCTAATTCTGCTACTTGTTCTCGTAATATTTCCTCAACTCTTGCTCGCGTCTCTGTTATATTTTTTTCCTTTTGTTGTAGAGATTCTTCTTTACGCTCTAACGATTCTAATTTTTTGTCTAAGGTTTCTTCTTTTTGTAATAACCTTCTTTCAAGACGTTGAATTTCATTTCTTCGTTCGCGTATATCTCTATCAGCTTCACTTCTTAATTTGTGAACCTCATCCTTAGCTTCTAAGATCAATTCCTTTTTTGAAGCTTCTGCTTCTTTCTTTGCCTGTTCAATGATTTGTCTAGCTGCATTTTCAGCACTGGAGATCTTTGCTTCAGCTATGGATTTGCGGATAAAGTAACCTACACCGACTCCAGCTGTAGTTGACGCAAGCAAAAGGGCTATATTTCCTAAGTCCATTCGTTCACCTCCCTTTGCTTACCTAAAAAACAAGACCGATTCCATTCGGTCTTTGGCCTCGTCAATCTTTCACATTTTTCATAGCTTTTATATTTAAAAAGTAAGTGGCTAGCATCTTCCAAAAAATATAAAAGATGCAATTCAATTGTATTATTCATTAGTAAGCTTGTCAAGAGATCAAGCCTTATCCTCTTATTGATCATTACTAAAGTGCTCTTTTACATGTCGCAATATCCTCCTTACGACTTCATAGGAGAATCCCTTACGCTGGAGGAACCCTCCTAACTTACGTTGAAAGGTCAGCCAATCTCCTTCTCCATATTGGTGAACCTTTTTCTTTGTTAATTCTAATGCCATTTGAAATTCTGTGTCATTGTCAATTTTACTGAGGCTTTCTTCTATATATTTTGAAGCAATCCCTTTTCTTTTCATTTCTTGAGCGATTAACCTTTTTCCTCTTGGTTTTATTCGAATTCGTTGTTCTGTGTATACTTCAGCGTAACGTCGATCATCAAGCCACTTTTCAGCTTGTAGTTTTACAATTACGTTTTGAACCAGTTCTTGGTCATAATCATTGTTTATAAGATATTCTTCTATCTCTTTTGTGGTTCTTGGTCGAAAACTTAAATATTTAATTGCCTTTTGCCATATTTTGTTTTGTTCTTCTTCTTTTAAGATCGTTAAGACTTCTTGGTCATTAATTTCTTTCCCTTTTATTAATCGTCTCGCGACTAAAACATCTTCATGAACAGAGAATGCATAATGATCATTGAGAAAGATGTTGTATCGTTTTGGATTTTGTTTTTGTTGTGTTATTTTTGTTATTCTTTTCGGTATTTCCATATAATCACCATCATTATTGAATTTTGAAGATTTGTATTTGTAAATATGAAAAGCACCTATATGTGAATAGGTGCCTGTTCCTGGACATTAGAGTTCAAATAGTAATTCTTCTTCCGAATCTTCGCCTATACTTGTAGAGATAACCTTGCCTAAACTGTGGTATTCTCTAATTTTTTGCTCGATCTTTTCTGATATTTCAGGGTGATCTTTTAAATATTGTTTCGCATTTTCTCGACCTTGACCAAGACGTTCTTCTTCAAAAGAATACCATGCACCACTTTTTGCAATAATATCCAACTCTGTTCCAATATCTAAAATACTACCCTCTTTGGAAATACCTTCACCGTACATGATATCGACATCTGCTTGTTTAAAAGGTGGTGCCACTTTATTTTTAACTACTTTAATCTTCGTACGGTTACCAACCATATCATTTCCTTGTTTTAAGGTTTCTGCACGTCTTACTTCAAGGCGTATACTGCTATAGAATTTTAATGCTCGACCACCAGGTGTTGTTTCAGGATTTCCAAACATAACACCAACTTTTTCACGAATTTGGTTAATAAAGATGGCAATTGTTTTGGATTTATTAATCGCACCGGAAAGTTTACGTAAAGCTTGGGACATCAAACGTGCCTGTAAACCCACATGAGAATCTCCCATTTCCCCTTCTATTTCCGCCTTAGGTACAAGAGCGGCAACAGAATCTATAACAATAATATCTACTGCACCACTTCGAACTAAAGCTTCCGCAATTTCTAACGCTTGTTCCCCAGTATCTGGTTGAGAAAGTAGAAGTTCATCAATATTTACTCCAAGATTTCTCGCATAAGTTGGATCTAATGCATGCTCAGCATCAATGAATGCTGCTTGTCCTCCAATTTTTTGAACCTCAGCAATTGCATGCAAAGCAACTGTTGTTTTACCTGATGATTCAGGGCCGTAAATCTCAATAATTCTTCCTCTTGGATAACCACCAATGCCTAAAGCAATATCTAATGCCAAAGAACCACTAGAAACTGTTTCTACTTGTGCCGAAGCAGCTTCCCCAAGCTTCATAATTGAACCTTTACCAAATTGTTTTTCTATTTGACGTAGCGCATTTTCTAGCGCTGCTTTACGATCGCTCACTTTGTTCTCCCCTTTTTATTCATTTTCCTATGTATCTTCTGATACTATCTTATACTGAAATGAGAGAATATACAAGATTTTTTTGCGAACGTTTATTCTCTATTTTAAACTTGATTGACTCGATCTTTTAAAATTTGCCATAAATAATAATGAACGTATTTCGCTGCTCGTCTTTGAATCGCTTGCCTACTTCCTGATAGGCGAATTTCTTTTACCATCGTTTCTTTTCCTTTTTCACTGATCCCAATATAAATCAATCCAACGGGTTTATTCTCTACTGATTCAGGGCCTGCGATTCCGGTAATTGAAACGGCTAGATCGGTATCAAAAAGTTTCAACGTTTCTTCACTTAAAATTTGTGCCGTTTCCTTGCTAACTGCTCCTTTCATATCTAGTATTTCATTTGGAACATGAAGAATTTTATGTTTGATTTCATTCGTGTAACAGATGATTCCTCCGTAATAAACTTTTGAACTTCCAGGAATTTTTGTAAATTGGCTGCCTATAAGACCGCCTGTACAACTTTCAGACACAGATACAGTTAGTTGTAACTGTTCTAATAATCGGAAGACAACATATTCGATCTCTTCATTGCCATAACCAAAATGAAACGGTTCTAAACGATGATGAATTTCCTCTTCTACTGGGAGAATAAAAGCTAAAGCTTCTTCTTCTGTTTTTGCATGGGCTGTTAATCGAAGAGTAACCTCTCCATCATTTGCTAATGGTGCTATCGTTGGATTCGTTTGGTTTTCAATTAAGTCGATGATACATTCCTCTAAAGCGGATTCACCAATCCCATAAAACCTCATCACTTTTGAATAAAAAATATTTCCACGATCAATCTTTTGGATCCAAGGGATCACATAATGAATTAACATCGGTTTCATTTCACTCGGAGGTCCGGGAAGGAAGACATAGTATCTTTCATCAGATTCCAGTCCAATTCCTGCAGCTAGTCCATGATCATTTGGGAAAACCATACTACCCTCCAAGACCATTGCTTGTTTTTTATTGTTTTCTGTCATTTCTATTTGTCTTTGTTTAAAAAAAGAAACGATTTTAGTAAAAGAGGGTAGATCCAAAACTAATCTACGATTTAAAACTTTAGCTGCTGTTTCTTTCGTCAAATCATCTTGAGTAGGGCCTAAGCCACCAGTAAAAATAATGAGATTAGAACGCTTTTGTGCCTGTAATATGGCTTGTTTTAATCTTTCTTCATTGTCTCCAACACTAACATGGTAGTAGATTGGAACACCGATTTCGGCCATTTTTCTCGAGATATATTGAGCATTTGTATTTGCAATTTGCCCTAATAACAATTCAGTACCAACAGCAATGATTTCACCTTTTAGCAAAAGTAACGTCCTCCATTTCTAAAATACAAAAAAGTAATTCTAAAGAAAAAAATAGTAGGTCTATACCTACTATTATCTACTAGTTCTGTTTAATTTCAATCACTTGTTTATTTTTTATAAAATAATCGACACCTGAAATAATCGTCATAAGTACAGCGATCCATACCATAATTTGAGCAAAGGGAAAATGAATGTAATTGAATGGAAAATTATTTAACATTAACAAAACAATCGCGATAATCTGGGTAACAGTCTTTAACTTTCCGAGTTTACTTGCTGAAATCACAAATCCTTCAGCAGCTGCAACCATTCGCAGACCGGTAACTGCAAATTCCCTACTAATGATCACAATCGCAATCCAAGCATCTAAACGTTGCATTTCTACTAAGGAAATCAATGCAGCAGAAATTAATAATTTATCAGCCAATGGGTCTAAAAATTTACCAAGATTTGTAACAAGTTTTCTTTTTCGTGCAATATAACCATCTAACCCATCAGTACTTGCAGCCACAATAAAGATAAAAGTAGCGATCAGTTCACTATACGTTGTCACTTCACCAGCAATTTTAATTTCACCAAAATCAAAACGAATCAGTAAAAAAACCATGATAATTGGAACTAAAAAAATCCTTGCAAGTGTGATTTTATTTGGTAGATTCACTCTTAATACCCTCCCCAACGAGGTCAAATTCATATGAATGGGTAATTTTAACTTTGACGATTTCACCAATATTGGCCTGAATATTACTAATAAACACTTCTCCATCGATTTCTGGTGCATCATATTGAGTTCGACCAATAAATACGTTATTTTTTTTATCATATTTTTCAATTAGAACATCTAATTCTTTACCAATAAATCGAGAATTCCGTACCTGCGCAATCTCTCTTTGCACTTCCATAAGAATATTCGCTCTTTTCTCCTTAATTTCCTGCGGTACTTGATTTGGTAAACGTGAAGCAGGAGATCCTTCTTCTTCGGAATATGTGAACACCCCTAAACGATCAAAGCGAATTTCTTTAATAAAATCAATAAGGTGCTCAAAATCTTCTTCCGTTTCGCCAGGGAAACCAACAATAATAGAAGTTCTCAATGCAACATCAGGTACTTTTGAACGAATTTTATGTATTAAATTCCGAATATCGGTTTGACGTCCTGGTCGTAACATTTTCTTTAAAATATGATCTTCACTATGTTGTAATGGCATATCGATATATTTACAGAGTTTGGGATTTGTCGTAAAAGCTTCGATCAGTTCATCTGTAAAATAACCAGGATACAAATAATGTAGTCGAATCCAGTCTAATCCTTCAATTCTTGATAATTCATCAATTAATTCTGGTAACATTATCTTACCATATTTATCCATACCATAGTAAGTAGTATCTTGAGCAATAAGACTGATTTCTTTTACTCCTTGAGCAACAAGGTCTTTCGCTTCATTTAAAATTGAAGGAATTCCGCGACTTCGAAATTTGCCTCGAAGAGAAGGTATCACACAAAACGTACAAGAATTATCACAGCCTTCAGCAATTTTAATATATGCTGAATGAAAAGGCGTTGATCTTTTACGCGGTAAATTTTGTTCATAGCTAAAAATGGGATTCCCTATATAGATTGGTTTTTTGCCTTCTAATGATTCTTTTATAACCTCAACAATTCGATCAAATTCACCCGTTCCGATAAGACCATCAATTTCAGGCATTTCTTCCATAAGAATCTCTTTATACCGTTGACTTAAACATCCCGTTACAATCAGTGATTTTAATTTACCTTTCGCTTTATAATCGGCCATGTCTAAAATCGTATTCACCGATTCTTCTTTTGAGGCGTCAATAAAACCACAAGTATTGACAATAATCACATCTGCATCTTCTTTTTGGTTTGTAATTTCATAACCATCTCTCTCTAATAATCCTGACATAATTTCCGAATCAACGAGATTTTTCTCACATCCTAGTGTTACAATTGCAACTTTTTGTTTCTCTCTCATATTTACCACCACTCTTTCTACATACAATACCCTTTAATTCTTCATCAGTATAATACAAGTCCAAATCGTAGTCAAAAGAAAGGAAAAAAGGCTTCACAAAAAACATGAAGCCTAATGTTAACATCAGTTATTGGGCTTTTTTCTTTTGGATCGAAATATATTTAGGACCTGGTTCATTTGCTATTGTAACTTTATTATCGTTGACATTGAGTTGAACACCAGCAGCATTTCCTAAATGAATCCACAGTTCTTGGTCTTCTAATTTAATTTTATCCGTAACTTGACCTTTTCCTAATGTATCCATAACAATTAATTTTCCGCGAGGGCCACCTTTACGAATCTCAAACCAGCAACTGTCATTAAAACTCAATTGAATGAATATATCTTGATTCTGAGTACTTACTACTTCATAAATATCTTTCGACCGATTCTTATATGAGGTTGTACTTGTCTTTGTTACTTCAATACCTAGATTCACTGGTTGTTGTTCGCTTGGTTCTTCTGTCGTTTGCTTTTGGGTAGTTGGCGGATTCACCAAAGTATTCGGTTTTTGAGTTGGTTTTTCCGTCGTTTCTAATCTGGTTCTTTCAAGGTCTCCTTTTGATTCCTTAGGCTGGTCTGACGCCATAGAAACAATCAACATATAAATCAGAAGTAATACAATACCAATGAATACATAAATTGTAGAAAGTTTAAGATACTTCCCCACTTTAGACGGAGGCTTTGCTAAAGAATGAGCAGTTCTAGATGGTAATTCCTTAAGGTCTGGATCAGGTATCAAATTTTGATATTGTTCAATAAGTTCAGGATCTAAACCAACCATTTCACCATAACTTTTAATAAATGCCTTTGCATAAAAATGTCCTGGTAGATCTTCTAGTTTTCCTTGTTCGATCGCTTCAATATATCTAGATCTAATTTTTGTAATTTCCTGGATATCTTCAATTGAATAACCTTTTTTCAATCTAAGCTCACGGAATAACTGTCCTAATTCTTCAGCCAAATGCAATCCACCTCCTGATTTTTAACTAATGTCAAAAGAACTAAAACTTGTATTAATTAAATCATAAGTGATTTCTTCATTCGGATCATTCCTTAGTTCAATAATATAATCAAAATCATCGAGTTCATATTCTGTCTCCCTTATAAAAATATCTGGGTGTTCAATGACTTTTGTAGAAGGCATTCGTAAAATTTCGCGAATTAAATTACGATGTATATCATTGGCTCGAAGTGTAGATACAATACCATCGATAATAAAAATGTTATCTGGATCTAGCTCATCATCAACCAATTGACTTCTAATTGTTTGCCTAAGTAAAGTAGAAGAAACTAATATCCATTTTTTATTGGCAGATACACTTCCAGCAACAATCGATTCTGTTTTTCCTACCCTAGGCATTCCTCGAATTCCAATTAATTGATGACCGGTATTTTGAAATATTTCACTGAGAAAATCAACGAGTAAACCAATTTCTTCCCGTATAAAACGAAAAGTTTTTTTATCATATAAATCACGATCAATATATTTTCCATGACGTACAGCTAAACGATCTAAAATCGTAGGGGGACGAAATGCGGTTAAGGTGATATCAGGCACATCTTTCAAAACTTTCCCAATTAGTTCAATTTTTTCCATGTCATTAGTATGCAAGATCATACCTCTTTTTTGTAGGTCTACACCATTTATGGCCATAATATTGACATTCATTAAACCAAGCATCGAAGAAATATCCCCTAACAATCCAGGACGGTTCTTATGTATCTTATATTCTAAATACCAAGGCTGAGCCTCCTGAGAAATCATAAAACCTCTCCCCATAAGTAATTCTTTAAATAGAGTTCTTATAAAAAATAGTATACTATAAATGAATCAAATAATGATAGCGAAAATGCCCCTTTATTAGGGGCATTTTTCTGAACAACTTATTTTTTGTCAACAAGCTGAACCATAATTTGCGCAAGTACCTTTTGTTGTTCTTCGTTACTGTGATCCCAAAGGTCTTTAAGAAGTCGTTCTTCTTCATTTTTGGGGTCCACTTGTTTTGCTAAATAATCTCCAATTTGATATGCCAAGTTGGAGATGGTATCATTATCTAATCCCATGCCTTGAGCTTGATCTACTCGTTCATTAAGAAATTGTTTCCAATTTTGGAAGTTGTCGAGAACAGACATTTTCTAGTCCCCCTTTTTATTTTACTACGGAGATTTCCGTTCATTCTTTAATATGCATTAAATTGAATGCGATTATTCATGAAAATCAAATGAATAATACATTTTAATACCATCCACCATCCATTCGGATGATTTGGCCAGTGATATATGAAGATTCTGGTCGTAAAAGATGAAGAACGAGATAAGCGATTTCTTCTGGTTGTGCAAAACGATTCATAGGTATTTCATTTTTCATGATTTCTAATTCTTCTTTCGAAAAATCTTCCATCATCGGTGATAATACGATGCCGGGAGCAATTGCATTTACAGTAATACCAGAAGGAGCTAATTCTTTGGCTAAAGCTTTTGTAAACGTATCAATTGCTCCCTTTGCCATCGAATATAAAACCTCATTCGCTGCACCAACTTGCCCCCAAATCGACGAAATGTTAATAATTCGGCCAAATTTTTGCGAAAGCATATTCGAAATTGCTTTTTGAGAACAAAAAAAAGTGCTCATAACCATTAGATTCATTATTTTTTGATATTCTGTAAAAGTGACATCTTGGATTAAACCATAATGAGGTATGCCCACATTGTTAATTAAAATCGTAGGGTGTATACCAATTTTTTTAATTTGAAAAAAAAGATTCTCTATTCCTTCTATTGTGGATAAATCCTCTGTAAATGCCCAAAAATCGTTTTCAGGAAATTCTCTTCTTAAATCATCGATTCTTTTTTTATTTCGGTAATAATGAAGGATTAGAGGTGTTCCATTTTCCGCTAAGACCTTTGCAATTGCGATACCAATTGTGCTCGATGCACCAGTAATTAAAGCCAATTGTTTCATACATATCCCCATTCCTAAAAATTAAGCGGAGCTGGTATTACACCAAGCCCTTACATTTATGGAAGAACCACTGTTACAGCCATATTCTTCTCTTTAAGCTGCTGTAAAGTCCTATTTACATCATCAACAGTGAATCCTTCAAGTACAGGCAAAATATCGAAAAGATTAGCGTCATTAAATAGATAGCGAGTAAATTGATTTGCAATAAATTCAGATACATTTAGCTTCCTTAAAAAGTCTCCTATTTTCTTTTTCTTGCTTCTTTGGAAAAATTGTTCATCCAATTCTTTTGTATTTGAAATCACATCTTTGATCTGATCAACTAATTTCGTTGGATCTTTTGAATTTCCACCAATTAACGAAAAAGCGTAATTTTGTTCAATTTGAAATTCAAAGCCAAAATCTTCATCGATTAATCCTTGATTCATTAATTTGCTATAAACATCTGTTCCTTTGCCAAAAAGTAATTCCAGCAATAATTGCATTTTAAGTTCAGCTTTGATAAATTCTTTTCCTTTTAACCCAAGATCATCATGTTTAAAACCCATAAGGACTTTTGGCATCGCTACCGATAAATGAATTTCATTCAGAGATTGATAAATGGTTTCTGGTTCTTTTGGATATATCCGTTCAATAGTAGGTGATGGTTTGAATTGTTTACTTGACTGATTCTTTTTTATGAGATTGATTATCGTATTCGGTTCTACACCACCCACAATAAATAAAACCATATTACTTGGATGATAAAAAGTCTCATAACAAGTATATAACTGTTCCTTTGTAATTTGATAAATCGATTCGACTGTACCAGCAATATCAATACGGATCGGATGTTGTTGGTATAAGGCTCGAAGTAAGCCATAATACAAGCGCCAATCTGGATTATCATCATACATCCGAATTTCTTGAGCGATAATTCCTTTTTCCTTCTCTACATTCTCATCAGTGAAATAAGGGTGCTGAACAAAATTTAACAATGTTTCAAGGTTTTTTTCAATATTTTCGGTGCTAGAAAATAAATACGTCGTTCGATCAAAACTCGTGAATGCATTCGTTTGTGCTCCTTGTATGGCAAATGTATTAAAAATATCCCCTTCTTCTTCTTCAAACATTTTATGTTCAAGAAAGTGGGCGATCCCATCTGGCACTTTTACCAATTGACCATTCACCCTAAATTCTCGATCAATGGATCCATATCGGGTCGTAAAGGTTGCATACGTTTTTTGAAACCCTTTTTTTGGTAAAATATAAACTTGCAAACCGTTATCTAATTGATCCATAAATAACGTTTCATCTAATTGTTCAAACATAACTTTTTCCATTTAGGCTTCCTCCTTTACGTGATCCCGTAAAAAATAGATTGTATCAATTTTTACTTTTTGCCCTACACGAACAAGATCATCGATCGTCACATTCTTGATTTGTTCGATCATTTGCGATAATATTCTTGGTGTTCCGCTTAAAATACCTTGATATGCAAAATCAATAAGCTGTCTTGGTCGATCCAACATTTCCTTTAATTGGTTAGATAATATCGCTTTCGTCTGATCCATCTCTTGGTCGGTTATTTTTCCTTCTTTCATTAATTGAATTTGTTCTTTGATGATTTCAACCGTTTTATCATAATTTTGAATTTCAATTCCACTTTGTATTGTCATAATTCCTTTATGACTATCTAATCTCGATGCCACGTAATATGCTAAGCTACTTTTTTCACGTACATTCACAAATAATTTAGAATGAGCAAAACCACCTAAAACCCCATTAAAAACTAACATAGGAATATAATCTTCATCTTGCATTGTCGTATAAGTTCTTAACCCTATGTTTAATTTACCTTGCTTAACATCTAATTCTTCAATGGCGATCTTTTCCTCTTTTATCGGAATATCAACCATCACTCTTGCTAATGGATTCACCTGACGTTTTGGTAGCAAAAAAAACTTTGAAATGGCAGAATGAACGATCGATTCATCATAATTTCCAATAATAAAAAAATCGATACGCGATGTAGTGATCCAATTATGATAAAATTGATAAAGATTTTCTTTTGTGATCTGATCTAAATCTTCAATTCGACCATCAGCTGGTAAACGATACGGTTCATCCTTGCACATATTTTCAATCATCTTTTGCTCAGCATATTGAATTTTATCATCTAGAATACTTTTTATCCGTTGTGCTAATAATTCTTTCTCGCTCTCAAAAATTTCTAAATGAAATCCTTGATCAACAACGAAAGGTTGTGTTATTAAATTCCCTAATAGGTGAATTGCCTTACTTAATAATGATCCATTTTCATTTAAATATTTTTCATTTGCTACTTCACAACTAAATTGGACAATTTGTCTTTCACCTCTTTTAAAAACAAAAGCATCCAATCTAGCACCATACAAGTGATCAAGTTTTTCTTGAATTTGTTTTAACGTAGGAAATTGTTTACTCCCTCTTTTTAAGATGTACGGTAGTAGAGCGACCTTTGTTACATTTTCCTCTGTAAGGTCTGTGACAATATTGACAACAATGGTGTTGGTTTTATATTTATGTGTTTTCAATTGATGAACTTGGATTGAATTTATTTCTTCTTTTAAGAATTGATCTAATATCAATATCCTTCATTCCCTTCATTTTTGATATCCATAGTTTACCACTTTTTGTTCTCATTAAAAAAGGAGGTTTTACCTCCCCTTTTACACTTTTAAAAATTGTTTTATAGGTCACTGTCATAAATTTCGTCATTTTCTTCTCGTTCATTAAACCGTCCACATTCTGGATCTAAACAAAGCATTCCTTCTAGTTGACCATCCTTATAGTACATTCCTTTTGAGCTTCCGCAATATTTACACTTCCACATGAGATTCACCTCATTTTTTTATTTCTTCAAAAATTACCGACAAAAGATGTGGTTACCAATTCTTTTAATTTGCGGCCTAGACCAAATCCATGGTGATGTTGCTGTAGCAGGATTAAAGTAGTAAATGGCTCCACCACTAGGATCCCAGCCTGCTATTGCATCCAAAACAGCTTTTCTTGCTGTCTTATTGGGAGTTAGCCAAATTTGTCCATCCGCTACAGCGGTAAAAGCACCGGGTTCGAAAATAACTCCACTAGGTGTATTAGGAAATGCAGGATTTTTGATACGATTCAAGATAACAGCTGCAACTGCTACCTGTCCGACATAAGGTTCCCCACGTGCTTCTCCATGAACCGCATTTGACATAATTCGAATATCATTTTCGGAAAATCCTCTAGTTGAGTATGTTTGTTGTGTCGTTTTCTTTGCTGAATAACTGGGACGCCAGTTTTTTGTTGCCTTCCATAACATGTATTTGGTTTTACTTCCGACCACACCATCTACTTTCATCCCAAACTTATATTGAAAATTGCGAACAGCCCAATAGGTTCCCCAACCAAACTTACCATCAATATTTCCTTTGTAAAAACCAAGGAATTTCAGTCTTCCTTGTAATTCGTAGACATCTCCACCCTGAGAACCTCTTACTAGGGTTGTTTTTCCGAACGTGGGTTGGGAACTGTTATTTATTCCGACAACATATACGGATGATAATAATGCAAGAATTGAAAGTAGGATTATGAATTTTTGCCTTTTCATGTTGATTCCTCTTTCTTCATAAAGTTGGTTATTTGTTTAAAATTATCTTTCCCCAATTCTTTATTTTTTAATGATAAAAATGAAAAAGAGTCAGTTCCATCTCGGAACTGACTCGAACTCCTATCTTTCTCCTTTTTCATAAGGAATACCATCGGCAGCGGGTGCAACTGCTTTGCCAACAAATCCGGTTAGAATAATTAATGTTAAAATATATGGCAGCATTGCTAAAATTTGCGAAGAAATATTGATCGCTGTGCTTCCAAGGTAGACGATTAACCCTTGAGCAGCTCCAAATAATAAAGATGCCCACATTGCCCCTTGAGGTTTCCATTTGCCAAAAATCATAGCTGCTAATGCGATAAAACCTTGACCTGATATCAATGTAGGTCTAAAGTTGGAAACTACTGCGATACTCATTGCTGCTCCACCAAAACCAGCAAAAATACCCGACAAAATTACAGCGATATAGCGAATTTTAAAAACATTCACACCGAGTGTATCAGCTGCTTTTGGATGTTCACCAACTGCTCTTATACGTAGCCCAAATCGAGTGTAATATAAAACATACCATACGATAAAAACAAGAACAAATGCCAAGTAGACGGTGGCATATTGATTAAAAATTTGATCAAGAAAAGAGTTTTTCGGAAATACGCCATTAAACGGTCTTGGCATCATTTGGTTTAGTGGAATTGGTTTTGTCATTGTTGAACCTTCAAAAAAGAATCGACTAAAAAACAATGATAAACCAGGTCCTAAAAAGTTAATCGCGATACCAGATACCACTTGATCGGCTCCAAAGGTTACAGAAGCAATAGCATGTAATAAAGCTAACAATCCTCCAGCTAATCCTGCAGCCAAAAATCCTACCCAAGGATTACCTGAAAAGTAAGTAACGGTGGCTCCTACGAAAGCGCCAACAGTCATCATTCCCTCTAATCCAATATTTACAACTCCCGAATTCTCGGAAATAACTCCACCTAAAGCCGTATAGATTAGAGGGGTAGAATACATTAGGGTTGTACCGATAATGAACGCAATACTAGCTAGCATGTTGTTCACCTCTTTTCTTCCTTCTAAAACTTAAAACCAATTTAATAAATTTTGGTATCGCAATAAAGAAAACAATGGTTCCAATGACAATATTAATAACCTCAGAAGGCGCATCTAATGCAGATTGAATCTTAGGCCCTCCATATTGAAGAATTCCAAACAATAGACCTCCTAATACGCTACCGAATGGTGTATTACTGCCAATTAACGAAACAGCAATACCATTAAAGCCATAACCTTCCATCGCTGCTAATACGGCCACACTCTTTGTAACTCCAAGAACTTGAATCGCTCCAGCTGTCCCTGCAAGCGCTCCTGCGATAATCATCGAAATCGTGATACTCTTTTTCACACCGATTCCACCATATTCAGCAGCGTCTTTATTTAAGCCAACTGCTCGTAATTCATATCCTAAAGTAGTTTTATTAAGAATAAACCAAACCAATAAAGCTAATATGATGGCAATGATAAAACCTAAATTGACAGGAGCTCTCATCATATCTGCTAAGAATGGGTAGTTTGAAAGCCATTCTCTTCCTGCATCAGATACTTTCCAGTTTTCAAACAACCCAATACTAGCAGTTTGATGAACTTCATAAGATGCTTCCGTTTGAGGACGTTTAAACCCTTCAAGCATGACAACATAATTATTCAGATACAATGCTATCCAGTTCAGCATAATGGTAGCAATTACTTCATGGACACCAAATCGAGCTTTGAGAAATCCTGCAATTCCTCCCCACAATCCTGCGGCAAGAGCTGCAGCAAATATGACTAAAATCGCATGAATAACAGGTGGAAATTTTAAGAAATAACCTGTTAATGCTGCAACTAAAGCCCCTATAATATATTGACCTTCTGCACCAATATTAAATAACCCTGTTCGAAAGGCGAATGCAACAGAAAGACCCGTTATGATTAACGGGGTAGCATAAATAATCGCATAAGCGATATATTTTGGTTTACTAAAAACCCCTTTAAACATGACTCCATAAGCCTCAATTGGATTAAATCCAGCAATCGACAAGACAACTGCCCCTACTATAAGACCAATTAAGATTGATATCAATGTAAAACCAAAATTTCCTGAAATCCAATTTAACAATTTACTATTTCGATTCTTGTCCACGTTCGCCACCCCCTCCAGCCATTAAAAGTCCTAGTGTGTTTTCATCCGCTTCTTTTGCATCTAAAATTCCAACTATTTTTCCTTCATAAATGACAGCAATTCGATCGGAAACATTCATGATTTCATCCAATTCTAATGAAACAAGAAGTACAGCTTTATTCTTGTGTCTTTGTTCAACAAGCGCTTTATGAACGAATTCAATCGCCCCTACATCTAATCCTCTTGTAGGTTGGGCAGCAATGAGAAGTTCTGGATCATTCGTTACTTCACGAGCAATAATCACTTTTTGTTGATTACCGCCTGATAATGCTCTCGCTCTTACATTTTCATCCGTAGGTCTAACATCAAATTTATGAATGAGTTCTTTGGCAAATTCTTTTATTTTATTGTAATCGAGAATACCGTTTTTGGAAAAAGGGACTTTACTATAGTTTTCCAGCACCATATTTTCCGCTACTGTAAAATCGAGAACTAATCCTCGCTTTTGTCTGTCTTCAGGTATGGTTGATATACCATCTTCAATGATTTCTCTTGGAGTTTTATTTGTAATATCTTTTCCATTAAGCAATACTTTCCCAGACTCTATTTTTCTTAATCCTGTAATTGCTTCAATTAACTCACTTTGGCCATTCCCATCAACGCCAGCAATTCCTACGATTTCACCTGCTTTAATCTCAAGGGAAAGTCCGTTTACAGCATCAATCCCTCTATTATCTTTAACCACTAAATTCTCTATCGAAAGAACCGTTTTTGATGGTTTATTTTCTTTTTTATCGACTTTAAAACTAACTTCCCTACCTACCATTTTTGCAGCAAGTTCTTCTTCTGTTGTCTCACTTACATCAACCGTATCGATCCATTTTCCCCGTCGAATAATCGTACAATAATCTGCAGCCATTTTTATCTCTTTTAACTTGTGAGTGATAATAATAACTGATTTCCCCTCATTTGTTAAATTATTGATAATTTGCATTAATTCATGAATTTCTTGAGGTGTTAATACTGCGGTAGGCTCATCTAAAATAAGAATTTCAGCCCCACGATATAATGCTTTTAAAATTTCAACCCTTTGTTGCATACCAACCGTAATATCATGGATTTTGGCATTTGGGTCCACATAGAGTCCATATTTCTCTGATAATTCTTTAACATCTTGTATGGCTTTTTTCATGTCCAAAGTTCCCAATGTTTTGGTCGTTTCCATTCCTAAGATAATATTTTCAGCTACAGTAAAAGGTTCGACTAGCATAAAATGTTGATGAACCATTCCGATCCCATGTTTAATTGCTACATTGGGATTCGTAATATCTACTTTTTTCCCCCGAATATATATCTCTCCAGATGTAGGTTGATAGAGACCATATAAAATGTTCATTAATGTTGATTTTCCTGCACCATTTTCACCTAAAAGTGCATGAACCTCACCTTTATGTACAGTAAGATTAATATGATCATTAGCAATAAAATTCCCAAAGACCTTTGTAATATGCTTCATTTCTACAACTTTTTCTTTGAAATCTTTGCGAACCAAAGAAGAACCCTCCAATCAAGTCTACATATCGAAACAGCTCAGACAAAACGTCCGAGCTGTTAGTTTTATCCTAAAACTTATTTTACTTGAAACTTATCAAATGTTTCTTGATTATAAGGAACACTAATTTCGCCATTAATAATTTTTTGTTTTAATCCATCTACATCTTTTAAGATATTGGCTGGAACATGCTTATTCGAAGTTGGAGCAATATCTACTCCACCTTCTTTAAGTCCAAGAATAACAGTTGTTCCACCAGGGAATTTCCCTTCTTTTAATTGTTTTACAACATCATAAACTCCTATATCTACACGTTTCATAGCAGAAGTAATCACGTTGTCAGGAGCTAGACTGTTTTGATCTCTGTCAACACCAATTGCGTATTTATTTTGTTCTTTTGCTGCAGCGATCACACCATCACCTGTACCACCTGCTGCATGGAAAACGATATCTGCTCCATCTTGATACATTTTTGTTGCAATAGACTTACCTTTTGCTGCATCATTGAAAGATTCAGCATATTGTACTAACACATTTACATTAGGATTTGCGTATTTTACTCCCGCTCTAAAACCATATTCAAATTGATCAATAACAGGGCTTTTCATTCCGCCAACAAAGCCAACTTTTCCAGTTTTAGTCATCTTACCAGCTATGTAACCAACTAAGAAGGAAGATTCTTGAGCTTTAAAGATAACACCAACTAAATTTTTAGGAGTATCTTGGTAAGCATAGTCAATGATCGCAAATTTTTGATCTGGATTTGTTTTTGCCTCATTTAGGATAGTGTCTCCCATTTTAAAACCGATACCCCAAATCAAATCATTACCGGCATCTATTAATGTTTCCAAATTTGGTTTGTAATCAGCATCTTGTTTGGATTCTAAATAAGATGGTTTAATCCCCAATTCTTTCTCTGCTCTTTGCAAACCTTCCCATGCAGATTGGTTAAAGGATTGATCGTTAACCCCACCAGTATCCGTAACCATTGCTACTTTTAATTGTTTTTGTGTCGTTTGGTCTGCAGGTTTTCCAGCTTGATTATCTTTTGTTTCTTTGTCAACACCACAACCAACTAAAAAAGTACTCATAGCCATTGTGAATACGAGTAATAAGGTTAAAAACTTTTTCATTCGTGTACCCCCCTTAATGATATTCATTTTAATTTTTTTCTAATTGTATTTTTCCCAATTCCACCTCCTTTTATTTGTTAGTAAGATTATCTCTTACGTAAAACCTGAAAACGAAACTTATCAGATCGAAAATAATTCACTGAAATTAATACTGGACGATCCGCTGTATCAAAGTGAATCTGTCTCAAGATAATAAGAGATGTTTCCTTTGGTGAATGTAACAACGGTGATATTTTTTCATGGTATCCTAGTGGTTCAATTTCTGCAACTGCATAAGCGATTTCAATCTCAGCCTGTTCTTGTAATGCTTGAAAAATTGAATCATATTTTCGAAAGTCAATATTTTTCTTTAAAAGACTTTCAGGTATTTTATCAATACAATAGACAACAGGTTCACTGTCCGCAGTACGAATTCTTTCTACACGAATGATATTTCCATTTTTTTCGCTTAATTGAAAGCCTTTCTGATCCTCTTTTGTTGCTTGATTCGAAGTAATATCTACAAAAATAGTACCTGCATGATAACCGTGTTTTTCAATCATCTGAGTGATGCTGTATAGTTCTTCAATTCCACTTATAAACAATGGTTTTGCTTTAATAAAGGTGCCAATTCCTTGTTTCCGGATGATTACGTTCTCATCTTCTAATATTCGTAATGCTTCGCGTAATGTTGCTCGACTTATCCCTAACTCTTTTGACAATTCAAATTCTGAAGGAAGTCTTTGACCAGTCTTCAATTTTCCACTTTCAATATCTTGTTTGATCTTATCAATAACTAACAGATAAAGCGGTCTGGGATCAGGTCGTAGTGTCATCAGGTTTCCCTTCCTTATGAAAGAGTTAGATGTCAGACAATATCCTATGTCCAACATCTATTCTCTTCGTTTTTGCTAAAAAAATCAACAAAAATTTTTATGAATTTTCCTAGAAAACACTTAACTTGGTATTTTTATATTATCTAGATCATCTGGTGTTACTAATACTTTTCTCGGTTTACTTCCCTCGTAGGGGCCAACAATCCCTTTTGCTTCCATGGTATCAATTAAACGAGCAGCCCGAGTATAACCAATTCGAAATCGACGTTGCAATAAAGAAACGGAAGCTTGTTTATTTTCCACCACAAGTTTAACGGCTTCATAATATAGGTCATCTTCCACTTCCTCGAATTCATTATGCTGATTTAAGTCAGGAATGATTTCTTCTTCGTACGTTACTTTTTGTTGTTCTTTCACAAATTGGACAACCGCCTCAACTTCCTGTTCCGAAATAAAGGCCCCTTGAACGCGAATCGGTTTAGAAAAACCAACAGGAAAATATAACATATCACCACGGCCTAATAACTTTTCTGCTCCCCCCATATCGATAATCGTTCGAGAATCCGTTTGTGAAGAAACACCAAATGCGATTCTAGATGGTATATTCGCTTTTATCAAACCAGTAATCACATCTACAGAAGGACGTTGTGTTGCTACAATCAAATGAATGCCAGCAGCTCGAGCCTTTTGTGCAAGTCGAATAATTGCGTCTTCCACATCATTAGGAGCTACCATCATTAAATCTGCTAGCTCATCAATAATCACGACGATATAAGGTAAGGTTTGGGCTTGTCCTAAAGATTCTTCCTGTAATAAAGCATTATATCGTTCAATGTCTCTAGCCCCTTTTTGTGCAAAACTTTCATATCGTTTTTCCATTTCATTCACAATCATCTTTAACGCTTTTGCTGCTTTCTTAGGATCTGTTACAACAGGAGTGATCAAGTGTGGAATCCCATTATAAACATTTAATTCGACCATTTTCGGATCGACCATTAAAAATTTAACTTCACTAGGTTTTGATTTGTACAATATGCTTGTTATCATCCCATTGATACATACACTTTTTCCAGATCCAGTCGCTCCTGCAACAAGTATGTGCGGCATTTTCGCAAGATTGCCTATAATTGCTTTACCTGTAATATCTCTGCCCAAGGCCATACTTAATTTTGATGGTGACTCATTAAATGCTTGGCTTTCAATGACTTCACGCAACGTAACGATTGCGATCTCTGAATTTGGAACCTCAATTCCAATTGCGGCCTTACCCGGAATGGGAGCTTCTATACGGATATCCTTAGCAGCTAAAGATAATGCAATATCATCTGCAAGACTAACAATCCGACTTACCTTCACCCCAACATCGGGTTGAATTTCATATCGTGTTACTGCTGGACCTCGATTAATTTGGATGACTCGTGCTTTCACTCCAAAACTTTCTAATGTTTTTTCTAATTTTTTGGCATTATTACTAATGTCTCGATGTTCTTCGAATTGATCAGAAAAAAATGGTGGTTTAAGTAGTGATGTTGTAGGTAATTGATAATTTTCATCTTCTTGTTTCATGATCTGAAGTTCAACCTCGTTGATTTGCGATTCATCGTCATTTTCCATTGAGTTCAAAGCAGTTGAATGTCCATTCTCTAATGATTCTGTTTGGGTATGTATATAGGTTTGTTCAAGATTAGTTTCATCCATAAAATCATGAATGATCGGTTGATTCGCTTCATTCGCTCCATAAAGGCAAATCAGTGAACCTTTATTCCTTTTTTCTTCTTCATCTTCTTTTAAAGTATTTTTTCTTCTTTCATGCTTTGTTTTTAAGTTTAATAACTGGTCTTTGATGAAGACCTCAAAACGTTCATAATAAGTCATGATTCTTTTTCTAGCTTTCTCGATGAATTGAATATACGAGAAATTAAATAATAATAATAATCCTACTAAAATGAAGGTTAGGATTAAAACGTTTGTACCCGTTCGATCGAAAAGATAATCAAAAATAAGATAAAAAAATGAACCAATCATACCAGAACCAACGATTTGATTAAATTGTCCACTCGCTCTTTCCTTTGCTAGTTCTTTCCAAGTAACGGTAAATATATTTGCATCGGTATACTTACCATGCAGCTGAATTTGATCAACGAATTGTACGTGTGCTAATGTGATGATTGCGATATAAAGAAAAAGCAACCCTGTTTTCCGCATAGACCAAGGAATCGAGATTTTTCTTTTAATCATCATAGATAATGCAAGTGCAATCCCAAGCAAACTTAACGTAAAATCTAAATTACCCAACAATAAACGAAATAAAACCTTTAAAAAATAACCTACTGCACCTTTCCCTACTAATTCATAACCAAAGAATGCAAATAAGAGGAGTCCATAGGCTTCAAATTTGATATGTTGCTTCATTCTCTGTGTTCTTTTTTTTCTTTTTTTTTCCGCCATTTGAATCACCCATTTTTTCCCTTAGTAAAAAGCAGCCAATAAAAGGCTGCTTGTGATGTCATTATAACATGGAAAAGGTAGAATTAACAGGTATTTCCTTATAGCAAATATGGCTTAAATGTTAACATTGTCCCCGGTTGATAGTTTGGATTTAAGTAATCTAATGCATTTGGACTGATTAAACGAACTAATTTTCCTTCAAAT
Source organism: Tepidibacillus fermentans (assembly GCF_004342885.1). Taxonomy (NCBI): domain Bacteria; kingdom Bacillati; phylum Bacillota; class Bacilli; order Caryophanales; family Bacillaceae; genus Tepidibacillus; species Tepidibacillus fermentans. The sequence continues at coordinate 85,121 of NZ_SMAB01000007.1, read as the reverse complement.
TCTGAAGTTGGCTCAATTATCATTGTCATATGTCCGTATTGAATTTCTTTATAATTAAACTTCATTTGATCATATCCTTCAAAAACAAATTCTAAGGGAACGGGTGTATAATGAATCATTGGACAACACCTTTTTTATAGTTATTATTTTTCCATAATTCAATTCTACGATTTAGTTCTTTTAGGGCATCACCAAGGCCGCCAACTTGATCAATTAGACCATACTTCACTGCATCTTTTCCTACAACATTGGTTCCAATATCTCTTGTTAATTCACCCGTTTTGAACATTAATTCCTTAAACTTATCTTCTGTAATTTTTGAATGTTGGGTGATAAATTTAACAACTCGATCTTGCATTTTATCTAAGTATTCAAAGGTTTGAGGTACTCCAATAACTAAACCTGTTAAACGAACCGGATGAATCGTCATGGTTGCTGTCTCGGCAATAAACGAATAATCGGACGATACAGCTATCGGAACACCAATTGAGTGACCGCCGCCTAACACCAATGTAACAGTCGGTTTTGATACTGATGCAATCATTTCAGCAATCGCAAGACCTGCTTCAACGTCCCCTCCAACAGTATTAAGTGTAATTAAGATCCCTTCAATTTTTGGATTTTGTTCTGCAGCAATTAGCTGTGGAATAATATGTTCATATTTGGTTGTTTTGTTTTGTGGGGGTAGAACAACATGTCCTTCAATTTGACCAATGATATTTAATGAATAAATGTTTGTTTCAGTTGCTGGTAAATTTGTTTGACCTAATGCTTGAATCGTATCCATTAATGTTGGTTTTTTTTGTTCTTCTCTTGGATTTGTATCTTCAGTATTTTCTTCAGATTTTAATTGCTCGTCTTCTCTCATTGTCATTTACTTTCCTCCTTGTTTTTATAGTATGACTTAGTAATAAAAAAATCATTCAGTAAAGTACGCAAAATAGAAAAAGCAACCAATTTAATTGGCTGCTTTCGTAGTCTTATACTTCCATTATAATGGGAAGTATCATCGGTCTTCTTCTTGTTTGTTCATATAAGAATCTTCCTAAGACATCCCGTACGCTTGTTTTTAATGAAGACCAATCGTTTACATTTTCGATCATTAACTTTTGTAATGTAGCAGTGACAAGGCGATTGGCTTCTTCTAATAATTCCTCTGATTCTCGGACATAAACAAATCCGCGAGAAATAATATCAGGGCCTGATAAAATAGTTGCATTTTGTTTACTTAGTGTAACTACAACGACTAGAATTCCATCTTGGGATAGGAGTTTGCGATCTCTTAAAACAATATTTCCAACATCACCTACTCCAAGCCCATCAATCAAAACATTACCTACTGGGATTTTTGGACCATACCGTGCTTTTCCATTTGAAATTTCAACAGTATCTCCGTTATCGAGTATAAAAATATTTTCATGAGGTACACCAATGGATTCAGCTAGGTCCGAATGCAAACGAAGCATACGGTATTCTCCGTGAATTGGAATAAAATACTTTGGACGAATTAAGGTGAGCATTAATTTTAATTCTTCTTGACTTCCATGTCCTGAAACATGAACACCAGATATAGAACCGGGTCCATAAATTACGTTTGCACCAACTCGAAATAGCTGATCTACTGTTCTCGCTACATATTTCTCATTTCCAGGAATCGGTGTAGCTGCAATGATTACCGTATCGCCAGGAATAATATCCAATTTACGGTGAGTAGATCTTGCCATTCTTGTAAGTGCAGACATTGGCTCTCCTTGACTTCCTGTAGAAAGAATAACAACTTGATCTGCTGGTAGTTTAGTAATTTCATCAATATCAACGATAATTCCCTCTGGAACATGAAGATAACCTAATTCGATTCCTATGTTTACAACATTAACCATACTTCTGCCTACAATCGCGATCTTTCGACCATAGGTTTGCGCAGCATCAACAACTTGTTGTATTCGATGAATATTTGAAGCAAATGTAGCCACAATGATTCTTTGTTTTGCTTTTCGAAAAGCTTCACTAAGCGCTTCACCAACAGAGCGTTCTGAACCAGTATGTCCCTCTCTTTCCGCATTTGTACTATCTGATAATAATGCGAGTACACCTTTTTTGCCTATTTCTGCCATTTTATGCATGTCTGCCATTTGATTATTTACTGGTGTTAAGTCGAACTTAAAATCACCTGTATGAACAACGATGCCCTCTGGAGTTTCCAAAACAACACCAACAGAATCAGGTATACTATGGTTTGTACGGAAAAAAGAAATTTTAAAGGATCCAAGTTCAATTTCAGAATCGCCGTTTACAAGATTTAATTTCGTTTCAGCTAAAATATTTGCTTCTTTCAGTTTGCTTTCTACAAGACCGAGCGTTAACTTCGTACCATATACAGGTACATTCAATTGTTTTAATACATAGGATAATCCGCCAATATGATCTTCATGACCATGTGTTAATACAATTCCTCTAACTTTACTCTTGTTCTCAACAAGATAAGTAATGTCAGGAATAACTAAATCAATACCGAGCATCTCTTCTTCAGGAAATTTTAAACCTGCGTCGATGACAACAATATCATCTCCGTACTGTACAACGTACATATTCTTTCCAATTTCGCCTAATCCACCTAGTGCGAAAATTAATAACTTCTCTTTGTTGTTCTTTGGCAACTTCATACCTCCTGTATTCAGTTGTAGTTACACAAAAAACCGCACAAGTCACTTGGAATTATTATACATGAACGGAAACATAAAACACAAGTAATCTTTTTTAACGATTTCAACAATTTTCTTCAATCTGATTTCTTCATTTCCCTATCAGACAATTTCAGGAAGAAAATGAAGTATCTAATGATAAGTATAGTATGACCATGTTTAGACAAAAAAAAGCTTTAAAGGAGACGATTCCTTTAAAGCTTTTTACAAAGTCTACATAATAATATTATGGTAAATACTTCTTACGATCTCGCTCTGTTCTTTTTTAGCCGGAACTAATGGTAAACGCACAGATCCAACCTGTATACCAATCTCATTTAACAATTCTTTTATCGGAACAGGATTTGATGTGATAAAGATTCCTTCAAATAACGGGAGAAGTTTTTGATGATAAGAGGCTGCTTTTTTAACATCTCCAGTAAAATAAGCGTCTATCATTTCTTTCATTTGATTTCCAACCACATGACTAGCGACACTAACCACACCATGTCCACCAATAGATAACACTGGTAATGTTAATTTATCATCGCCACTATATAGGTAAAAATTTTCTGACGTTTTGGCGAGGATTTCACTCATTTGAGAAAGATCTCCGCTTGCTTCTTTTACCGCTACGATATTTTCAATTTGACTTAATTTAACAATTGTATCTGTTTGAATATTAATACCTGTTCTACCTGGAATATTATAAATCATAATAGGAAGTTGTGTTTCTGCTGCAATTGCCTTGAAATGTTGATAGATCCCATCTTGAGAAGGTTTGTTATAATAAGGAGCAACGATCATAACCCCATCAACACCAATAGCTTCTGCTTTTTTCGTTAATGTAATTGAAGATCTAGTATCATTACTTCCTGTTCCAGCGATTACTTTCGCACGTCCTTGTGTAAAATCCAATACTTTTTCAAATAATTGTAATTTTTCTTCTGTAGATAAAGTGGGAGATTCACCTGTAGTTCCTGCAACTACAATCGTTTCAGTACCCGTTTGAATTAAATGTTCAACAAGTTGTTTTGTTCTCACAAAGTCTACTTCCATTTTTTTATTAAAAGGCGTAACCATTGCAGTAATTAACCTACCAAAATCCAAAGTAAGTCCTCCTCCCTTTTCTGCAACTAATTGATCACTGTACAAAGCTTATTTATCAAAAAATGTCTGATGGAGTGCAGAAACGGCTTTTTTCATATTTTCACCATGAACAAGTACCCAAATTGTAGTATGGGAATCAGCAGACTGCAAGATTTGAATATCATTTTCTGTCAAAGCCTTTACGATTTTTGCCATTACCCCTGGAACTCCTGCCATCCCAGCCCCAATAATGGAGATTTTCGCACAATTACGAATGACCTGAGGTTCATAATTCATATTAGAAAGAATTTTTAGTGCCTGATCCAAATCTTCTTCATGGACAGTAAATACGACTCCAATTGGATTCACGTTGATAAAATCAACACTGATCTTGTGTTCTGCCATAGCATTAAAAACTTTTAGTTGTAAATCATATTGACCCTCTTTTGCAAAAACTTTAATTTGAGCAATATTGGGAACATGAGCAATACCAGTAATAATTCTTTCATTTATTTCAGATTTTTGGGTACGCTTTTTTACTTCCGTTAAAGAAGTAACTAGGGTTCCTTCATCATTAGAAAAGGTCGATCTAACTCGTATAGGGATTTGTTCTTCCATCGCAATCTCTACTGCTCTAGGATGAATCACTTTTGCTCCTTGATATGCTAAATGACATATCTCATCATAGGTTACTACTTTTAAATGTTCAGGATTTTGAACGATTCTAGGATCTGCGGACATGATTCCATTCACATCTGTGAAAATATCAACCATATCTGCATGTAGTGCAACACCTAAAGCAGTTGCTGTGGTATCAGAACCACCTCGACCTAATGTGGTAATATCCCCTTGATCTGTCATTCCTTGAAAACCAGTAACAATAACAACTTTATTTTGTTTTAATCCCTCATAAATTCTTTTTGGATGAATCGTTTTAATTTGTGCATTTGAAAAATTATCATTTGTTATTATTCCTGCTTGCCCACCAAGAAGTACAGTGTTATCAATCCCTTGAGCATTTAGCATACTACTAAGTGTTGCTGCAGAGATGATCTCACCACAACTTAATAAGAGATCCATTTCTCGTTTTTGTAATTGATTATCGTTTTGTTTAATATGCTCAATTAAAGTATCGGTTGCATAAGGGTCTCCTTTTCTCCCCATAGCAGAAACTACGACAACCACTTGATTCCCGGAGGTTAATTCTGCCTTAATATGCTTGATAACCCTCTCTCTTGATTCCTTAGTAGCAACAGATGTTCCTCCGAATTTCTGTACAATGATCCCCATTTTAGACATTACCTCTTTACTGTGCGTTTTTAATTAATTCTTCAGCAATTTGAACAGCATTCCAAGCTGCTCCTTTAAGTAAATTATCCGAAACAATCCACATATTTAAAGCCCGTGGATGATTTAAATCCTTTCGAATTCTACCCACATAAACGTCTAATTTTCCAGCTGCATCAATAGCTAAAGGATATTCTTGATTTGCTGGATCATCAACAACAACAATTCCAGGTGCTTCTTTTAATAAATTCAGAACTTCAGCGAGATTGTAATCTTGTTTCAATTCGACATAGACCGATTCAGAATGACCATATACAACTGGAATCCTAACACAAGTAGCCGTCACTTGAATTTGAGGATCATGGAATATTTTTTTCGTTTCTCTTACCATTTTCATCTCTTCTAATGTAAATCCATTTTCTTCAAAGATATCAATTTGAGGAATCGCATTAAATGCAATTTGCTTTTTAATTGGAAGTGAGCTTACAGGTAAGATTTTTTTTGTAACTTCTTCACCTTTTAGAACTTCTTCCGTTTGTTTTTTTAATTCTTGAATCGCTTGGTATCCTGCTCCTGAAACGGCTTGATAAGTGGAAACAATGATACGTTCAATTCCGTAGCGATCATATAATGGCTTTAAAGCAGTTACCATTTGAATGGTTGAACAATTAGGGTTGGCAATAATCCCTTGATGTTGTTGAATATCCTCTATATTCACTTCTGGAACCACTAATGGTACATTCGAATCCATACGAAAACCATTACTATTATCGATGACAACAGCCCCGCTTTTTACGGCATGCGGGGCTAATTGTTTACTTGTTTTTCCTCCCGCACTAAATAAAGCAATATCAATACCTTCAAAACTTTCGGGAGTTGCTTCTTCAACAATGACCTCAGCTCCCTTAAATTGAAGAACAGTTCCTTTAGAACGACTAGATGCAAGTAATTTTAATTGCTGAACTGGAAAATCCCTTTCCTCTAATAATTGGATCATCTTCTGTCCGACAGCCCCAGTTGCACCAACTACTGCGACATTATAACTTGATTTTTTCTTCATCATTTTCTCCTCCCAAAAGTTTATTTTTTTTAAAAAAATTAATATTTAAATTTTTCCACAAGAACAGGATGCAATTGACGGTATTCTAATGCTTCTTCACATGTTTCTTTAATAAGTTCCATTCGGGCAACTAAAGAATTAGGCTTTTTCATTGGTGAGTCTTGACCAAATGGAACAAAAAAGATGTTCTTCGTTGCCAATAACCTACCGATATTTACTCCATTTAAGCCTAAACCATCATTTGTAGAGACAGCAACGACGACTGGTTTTTGGTTTCGAAGTTGACCTTTAGCCGCCATTAATACTGGAGAATCTGTGATGGCATTCGCCAACTTACTAATGGTATTTCCCGTTGCTGGCGCTATGACCATGATGTCTAATAATCCCTTAGGACCAATGGGTTCTGCCTCAACGATTGTAGCAATAATTTCATTCCCTGTTATATCCTTTAGTTGTTTTTGCCAATCTAATGTTCTTCCAAAACGCGTATCTGTGGTTTGTACAGCATAGCTGATAATCGGGATCACATTTGCTCCTGCATTTACTAATTTTTGGACTTCAGGCATCACTTCAGCAAACGTACAATGGGAACCTGTCAAACCAAAGCCAATGGTTTTCCCTTTTAAGTCCATATTATTTACCCCCTTGGTCTCCTGTTTGTTCATCTAACAGTCTGGCTAAAACATTTGCAATGATTTGTCCAGCTGTTTTCGGAGCGACGATTCCAGGTAAACCGGGAGCTAAAAGCGCTTTGATCCCTCTTTTTTCTGCATAGCGAAAATCTGTACCACCAGGTTTTGAAGCTAAATCAATAATTAAGGAATGATATGGCATATTGGCAATTACTTTAGCAGTGACAATTAATTGGGGAATGGTGTTAAACAATAAATCTACATCAGAGACATGTTGCTCTAAATCATTTGTATGAAAAGGAAAAAATCCCATTTCATAGATTCTCGCCATATGATCAGGTCTTCTGGCACCTACTTTAACATTAGCTCCTAACGCTTTAAGCACTCGTGCCAACGTAATACCAGTTCTTCCAAAGCCTAGTACCATTGCGTTGGATCCGTGAATCGTAAAATCTGTATTTTGGATCGCCATCATCAATGTACCTTCAACAGTAGGTATGGAATTATAAATGGCTACATCATCGCGATCGAGCAATTCAACAAGTGTAATCTTTAAGTCATTACAAAGATTTCGTAAGTATGGTTTCGCCATTCCAGTATATATGATACTTTTCTTAGGAAGTTTGACTAAATGATCCTTCGTTAACACCAATCGTTTTTGACTAAAAATATTCTCTACATTACCTTCATCATCTGTACCCACAATCGGAAGAACAATCGCATCGACATCAATAAAAGAATCAGCTTCTAATTCCTTTAGATGCACACCTGGAAATTTACTATCTAAATTGTCAAAACCAATGAGGGTTACATTTGCATCCATTTCGATGCATTTTTTGATCACTTCCAATTGTCTGGCGTCACCACCGATGAAAGCAACATGAATTCCAGTAAGCACTTGGAGTTACCCCTTTCCACACATTTTACTCGAAAAAAGAGAAAATGCAAAGCAGGTCTAAATGATTTCATAACGGTTTACCATTTAAATCTTTGCTTTTTTCTTCAATTATCATATTCGAGAGCCCAGAAAGAGGTGACTACTAAGGAACAAAGTTGCGGAACAAATATACTTTTAAGTTGTTTTTAATGAATTGTGATTTTCTACAATAATAATTGCTGGACCAATTTTTCGAATCGATGTCCACGGAATATAAAATTCTTCTTTTGCTTTACCGAAACGCTTCCCTTTTGGTATAACCAACCCTTCTATCTTTCCTGTATTTGGATCTATTACCATATCGGTTGGACCAATAGTACCAATTCGTTCACCATTGTTTAAATCAACAATCTCTTTTCCACTTAATTCACTAAATCTCACACCGCTCACTCCTTTCTCTTCGTTTTCTTACTATGCTTGGTAAATAAAAAAAAGAACTAAATAGGAGATAGGGATTTTCTAAAAAAAAACTGCCATTTCGGCAGTCAAATGTTTATCATATTACTTCTTTCGATTCATATATTGAATAATCAATTTGTCTAAATCTCTACTTAATTCCAAAAGGTCATCTTTCATCAATACATCATGTGTTTTGATTGGTTCCGTACCCACCTTCTGATGTAATTCTTTTCGAATTCTCTCTATCTCACGAATCAGTATATCTTCTGTTTCGTTATTCATTTTTTCCCCTCTTTTTTATAAAAATTATCTACCTGTATGTCCAAAGCCGCCTGTACCCCTCGTTGAATCACTTAATTCCTCAACTTCTTCCAAAGTGACTTTTGGAACTTCCACAAATACCAGTTGAGCAATACGGTCACCAGGTTTAATCTCAAAGTCTTCTTGTCCTAAATTTATGATAATAACTCCGACTTCTCCACGATAATCCGCATCAATGGTTCCAGGAGTATTTAATATACTGATGCCATGTTTTAAGGCCAATCCACTTCTAGGTCGTATCTGTGCTTCAACCCCAATCGGCATCTCAATCGCAAAACCAGTAGGGATTAATCTTCTTTCACCTGCTCTTAGTCTGATCGGTTCGTTTATTGCTGCAAAAATATCAAAACCACTTGCTCCTTCGGACATTCTTTGAGGGATTTTTGCATGGTCATATCCTGGTAATCTTTTAATTTTAATTGGATACAAGTAAATCCCTCCTATATGTTTGTGGTAATTGATCTAATGGGCTAATCATCGAAAAAGCAAAAGGATGATGAAATACCTTTGAAATAATCCTTTGAATGGAATCATGAGTCACTTGATCAATTTTTTGAATCATTTCATCGAGGGAGAGATGTTTTCCCAATAATAACTCATTTTTCCCTAATCGACTCATACGGCTGTTTGTACTTTCTAAACTGAGCATCAGATTTCCTTTTAATTGCTCTTTGCCCTTGTTGATTTCTTTCTCCGTAATTCCATTTTGTTTAATTTCAACTAATAACAGTTGAATGAGATCGACAACATCGTTTACTTGGTTTGGTGCAGTACCCGCATAAATAGTGAATAAACCCGTATCTTTATATGAAGTATGATAAGAAAAAACAGAATAAGCAAGTCCGCGTTTTTCTCTTATTTCTTGAAAAAACCGTGAACTCATACTACCGCCAATAATGTTATTCAATAAGATCAAAGAATAAATATCTGGATCGGTAACTGGTAGTCCAGGTAAGGCAAAAGTTAAATGAGCTTGTTCGGTTTGTTTTGATTTAATAACTTCAGAAGGTTGAAAACTTGCTTTTCGTTCTGTTTGTTGTTCTCCATGATGATTAAATTGGCCAAAATACTTTTCAACAATTGCTAAAATATCTTTAGGAATATTCCCAGCAATGGTTAATACTGTATTTTCAACAGTATACCTCTTATTTAAATACTCTTCAATTGAATCGAATGTAATGGAATTGAGGATCTCTTCCGTTCCTAAAATCGTATATCCTAATGGGTGTTCACCATGGGAGGCTTTCGCTATTAGATCATGAACTTGATCATCTGGAGTATCTTCGTACATTTTAATTTCTTCGATAATCACTTTTCGTTCCCGATCTAACTCATCCTTATCAAATGTTGAATGAAAAAACATATCAGATAAAACATCTAGCCCAAGCTCAACATGTTCATCTAAAACTTTAGCATAATAGCAGGTATATTCTTTAGATGTAAATGCATTTACATTCCCGCCAATCGAATCAAATACTTCAGCAATTTCCTGAGCAGTTCTGTTTTTTGTTCCCTTAAAAAGCATGTGTTCAATAAAATGAGATATACCGTTATTTTCTAATGTCTCATTGCGAGAACCAGTTCCTATCCATATTCCAAGAGCTACCGAGCGAACAGTCGGTATATCTTCAATAATCACTCGAAGACCGTTTTGTAATGTATATCGTTGTATCACGTATATCCTCCTATAAGGCAATAGTTAACATTGTAATAATCACTATATCAAAATTTGGGTATTGGCTCAACCGGTAGAATTCTCTTAGTTGATAAAGTTTCTTGCACCGTACCGATTTTTAATCCTTTTCTTTTAATTTCTTGTAAAAGTTTTGGTAGTGCTTTTGCCGTTGCTTCAGTCGGGTGCATCAACACCAGGTAACTTTATCAATCTTAGGAATGATTCGTTCGATAATCGCATCAGGTGAAGATTTTTGCCAATCGATCGTATCAATTGTCCATAAGACAGTTCTTAAATGAAGATTTGCAGCAATATCAACGACTCGCTGATCATAATCACCAGAAGGTGGTGCAAAATAAGTTGATTTGTGCTTTGTCGTTTGATAGATGATCTTCTCTGTTTTCTGCAGTTCTTCTTTGATTTTCTCATTGGTTAGTCGACTCATTAGTGGGTGTGAGTAAGCATGATTACCAACCTCATGCCCTTCACTTACAATTCGTCTAGCCATCTCTGGATTTTTTTTCACCCAACTTCCATCAAAGAAAAATGTAGCTCTCACTTTATCTTTTTCTAATGTCTTTAAAATCGAATCTAAATGTTCTGTGCCCCAGGCCACGTTAATCATCAAAGAGACCATCGATTTTTGCGGATTACCTCGATAAATAGGATAAGGTTTTAGTTCATTAATTTTGGTTTTTGGTTCAATTTCTTTCCAGATAAAATGTAAATCATTCAGCGATTTTACATTTCCCTCTATTGCAGATTTGATCGTGGTTTCTTCATCGACAATTAAACCATTATAACCAGGGATTAACTTCCATACTGGATCAATTTTAGGTTCAATCGGTAATTGATTGTTTTTTTGTGCATAAGTATGAACGAAATTGACCAAATCTGTCTTGCTATTCCATACGACTTGGTTTTTTACTTGATCAAGATATTCAGCAACAAAATAAGAGTTCGCAATACCACTAACGATAAAGACCATTATTTATTGAAAACGGAGATTGTATAGAACAATAAAAAAGAGACAGATGAAATCTGACCCTTTTACTCATTATTCTTAATTACTATTTTCTTGATCTTTCAAAACGGCTTTTCTCGATAGGTTGATCCGTCCTTGGTTGTCAATCTCTGTTACTTTTACAAGAATTTGATCTCCAACTTTAACAGCATCTTCTACTTTTTCAATCCGTTTTACATCTAATTGAGAAATATGTACGAGTCCTTCTTTTCCTTGGAAGATCTCAACAAAGGCTCCAAATTTCTCAATTCGTTTAACTGTACCTAAATAGGTTTGCCCGACTTCGACTTCCCGTACAATATCTTCAATCATTTTCTTAGCACGGTCATTTTGAACAGGATCAATAGAAGCAATATAGATACGACCATCTTGTTCAATATCAATTTTTACCCCTGTTTCTTCAATAATTTTATTAATAACCCGCCCACTTGGGCCAATCACATCACGAATTTTGTCTGGGTTAATCTTGAGAATTGTAATCTTAGGAGCATATTCCGAAAGTTGTTCATTAGGTTCTGATATGGTTGCTAGCATTTTTTCTAAAATAAAAAGTCGACCAGTTCTTGCTTGTTCTAATGCTTTTTGTAAAATGTTGCGATCAATACCACTGATTTTGATATCCATCTGTAATGCTGTTACACCTTGGCTCGTTCCAGCAACCTTGAAATCCATATCACCTAGATGGTCTTCCATCCCTTGAATATCAGTTAAAACTGCAACGCGATCTCCTTCTTTGACTAATCCCATGGCTATACCAGCTACAGGGGCCTTAATCGGTACACCAGCATGCATTAAAGCGAGTGTACTCGCACAAATGCTTGCCTGAGAAGTTGATCCATTGGATTCGAGCACTTCAGAGACTAAGCGAATCGTATAAGGAAATACATCTTCAGGTGGAATAATTGGCTCCAAAGCTCTCTCACCTAATGCACCGTGACCAATTTCACGCCTTCCAGGACCTCTCATTGGTCTAGCTTCACCAACGCTATAGGGTGGAAAATTATAATGATGCATGAATCGTTTTGATTCTTCCAGATCAAGCCCATCAAGAATTTGAACGTCGCCTAATGCTCCAAGTGTACAAACGCTCAATGCTTGTGTTTGTCCGCGAGTAAACAAACCTGAACCATGAGTTCGCGGTAATAAGCCTACTTCACAACTAATAGGACGAATCTCATCAAGTTTTCTTCCATCGGGTCTTTTTCCCTCGAAAAGAATCAAACGCCTTACTTCTTCTTTCACAATATGATGTACAACTTCAGCTACCATCGCTAGTTGATCTGGATAAGTCTCAGTAAAATGTTCAAGTGTTTCATTTGTTATCTGATCAATCGCATCCTGTCTTGCTTGTTTTTCTTCAATTTGAATCGCTTCAAGGAGTCGATCTTTTGCATAAGCTCTTACTGCTTCATCAATATCGGGATCGATTTGATGAAGAACAATTTCCATCTTCTCTTTACCAACTTCAGCAATCATTTTTTCTTGGAATGCAATCAACTCTTTTATTTTCTCATGACCAAACATAATCGCTTCCAACATGGTTTCCTCGGGGACTTCTTTTGCTCCTGCCTCTACCATATTAATTGCATCTTTTGTACCTGCTACAACGAGATGAATATCACTTTTTGCCATTTCATCAACGGTTGGATTAATCACAAATTGACCATCTACTCTTCCGACAATAACCCCTGCAATTGGTCCCATAAATGGGATATCGGAAATAGAAAGTGCCGCAGATGTTCCAATAAGCGCTACAATCTCCGATGGACAGTTCGGATCAGCTGACATCACAGTGGCATAAATCTGAACCTCATTGCGAAATCCATCTGGAAATAAGGGACGAATGGGGCGATCAATAAGTCTTGAAGCTAAAATGGCCTTTTCACTTGGCCTTCCTTCTCGTTTAATAAATCCCCCAGGTATTTTCCCAACTGCATAAAGTCGTTCTTCATAATTCACTGTAAGCGGGAAGAAGTCGAGATCTTTCGCGTCTTTTGATGCGGTAACCGCTACTAAAACGGCTGTATCTCCGTAACGAACCAATACAGAAGCATTGGCCTGTTTTGCTAATTGACCTGTTTCAAGTATAAGAGGTCTTCCAGCTAGATCTAGTTCGTATACTTTTTTGTCCATGAAATTATTATTGCCTCCTCTCAATCGTTCAATGAGAAATTCTACATAATATTTATTATTTCCTGCTTTTTTTCTTTATAAAATGGTAAAATAGATTTTTTATGTTCGGTTTGTATTGAATAAAGATATGTACCTTTGGTAAAGCAAAAAGCGGGTTTCCCCCCGCTTTTTCAGATGAATAACAAATTAGGTATAAACTCTCATTATCTACGTAATCCTAATTTGTCGATCAATTCGCGATAACGTTGAATGTCTTTATCTTTTAAGTAATTTAAAAGATTACGACGCTGACCTACCATTTTTAAGAGCCCACGACGTGAATGATGATCTTTTTTGTGAACACGTAAATGTTCATTTAAATAATTGATCTTCTCAGTTAGGATAGCAATTTGAACCTCTGGAGATCCTGTATCCGTTTCATGAACTTTAAACTCATTAATTAGTTGTTGTTTACGCTCTTGACTTAATGCCATCCTTTTCACCTCCCTTAAAGTTTACTCCTATTCCAAGAAAAACGTCGGTGATTCGTTAGTCCGAGAATAGGTATTTTGATCATTTATACTAAAGATAAACAACCGAAATTTAGTATAACATATTCATGATTGCAAATCAAAAAAAATTATCTTTCTATATTAACAAAAGCCTTTTTCGCTTCAAGGGTATCTTTATAGATTTGTTCTTTTAATTCATGAATTCCTGAGAATTTTTTTTCTCCTCTAATATAATCAAGCAATTCCACTTCTAGTATTTGTCCATATAGATCCCCATCAAAATCTATTAGATGGACTTCATAAGTTGGGGACTTTAGATTTTGTTTTACCGTTGGTTTATAACCGATATTCATGACACCAGGATACGTTTTACCTTGGAAATTCACCTTTACTACATATACTCCATTTTTTAAAATTAGATAATCCTCTAATAGTTCAAGATTCGCTGTAGGGAAACCAATGGTGCGACCCAGTTGATCCCCACGCACTACACGACCATAAAAAGAATAGTTTCTTCCAAGTAAAGAACGTACCTCATGGATATCACCTGAAAGTAAACGGTCTCTAACCCTTGTACTACTAATTTTTTCCCTTTTATAGTTATAAGAATCGATGACATCCACCGTAAAATAACCCTGGCTTAATTCTACTAATGTTTTGGGAGTACCTAATCCTTTATAACCAAAAGTAAAATCAAATCCTACAACGATACCACGAACATTTAATTTCAATAAAATATTTTCTACAAATTCCTCTGGTGAAATATTGGCAAACTCTTTGGTAAATTGGATGATATAAGTGAAATCTACATGTAATGTCTCCAGTTGTTTCAGCTTACTGTGAATCGGTGTGATTTGATCAATTTTATCTTTTATACCCATTACTTGTTTGGGATGAGGATCAAATGTCATCACACCACATACTAAGTTACGAGATCTAGCAATCTCACAAGCTCTTTTAATTACTTTTTGATGTCCTAAATGTACCCCATCAAAAAATCCTATCGCTACGATACTTGGTTCATAGTCCCTTTCCTTTAATGGATATGTGAGTTCAAATACCTGCATTCTAGTCACCCTATCTTAGTCGTCCTTAAACACCTTTTTCGGTTTTGCAATCTTTTCATTTTTTTTCTTGATATAAAGAGCAACTAAATTCCCTTCGGAATCACAAATTCTAACAAGTCCTTCATATGACAATGATAATTCGAGTTCAATTCTTTGTCCATTATAAATCTTTTTTTCAACTTCTTCTTCTGGTATTGTAACTTTCGGTAAGTGAGGTAATGATTCCGACATTGGAACAATGGCTTGTTTTAATTTCTGGGTAGCAACTATTTGTTCAATCTCCTCAAGGGTGTACGTTTCTTCTAACTGAAAAGGGCCACTTTTTGTTCTAATTAGGTTCGACATATGAGCTGGATAGCCCAGTTTTTTTCCAATATCTACACAAAGGGTCCGTACATAGGTGCCTTTAGAACACGTTACTGAAAAATCAATTTGTGGGTGTTTGGATGGATGATATTCAATCATATCTAATTGATAAATCCGTACTTTTCTTGGCTTTCTCTCTACTGTTTCCCCTTTTCGCGCCAATTGATATAAACGTTGACCATCAATTTTTACGGATGAATACATTGGTGGAATTTGCTCGATCTCACCGATAAAGGATTGAAGCATATGACTAATCTGTTCTTTAGAAATATCCTTCACTTCTTTTTCCTCAACAACTTCACCTGTTGCATCTTCGGTTGTTGTTGCGATCCCGAGTGTAACTTGGCCTTGATAAGATTTAGGAAGATCCATAATATATTCAGCAATGCGAGTTGCTTTCCCAATACAAACAGGGAGTACCCCCGTAACATCAGGATCTAATGTACCAGTGTGACCAATGCGTTTGATTTTTAACATTCTTCTTAGTTTCGCAACTACATCGTGGGACGTCATCCCTTTTGGTTTAAAAATTGGTATAACGCCATCTAATCTAGAATTCGTTTCCAAGATGATTCCATCCTTCGTCTTTCGTTATTTTATGGCGTAGGATTGATTTTGCTTCTTCTAAAGAGCCGTGAAAAGTATAGCCAGCAGCTCGTGCGTGGCCGCCACCACCAAAAGACTTTGCAATGGCACCAACATCGATTATATTTTTTGAACGAAGGCTTACCTTGATCACCTGATCGTCTGTTTCTTTAAAAAAAACACCAACTTCTACACCTTCAATATTCCGACAATAATTAACAATGCCCTCTGTTTCATCATGTAGGGTCTTAGCCGGTAGATCTTTTTTTTCAAGAAACGTCCAAGCAATTTTTCCATCTTCAATGATTTCTAATTTTGATAGAGCTATTTTTAAAATTTGAATATGACCAGGAGTAATCGTTTCCAATGTAATTTCAGCAATTTTACTTGGCGAAACTCCATATTCTAATAATTCTGCTGCAATTCTCATGACCTTAGCTGATGTATTTGCATAACGAAATCCACCTGTGTCAGTAAGTAATCCTGTATAGATACAAGTAGCTAGATCTCTATGAAAATGAACTTGAAGTTGATGTGCTAAATCATACATGACTTCAGCGGTTGCTGCAGCAGTTGGCAAAACCAAATTCACATCACCAAAATGGTCATTTGTCGGATGATGGTCGATATTTAGAATTTTGGTGTGATCGTACATAAGGGAATCAATTGCACCCATTCTTGATCGATCTGCAACATCGACAGATATGATCGCTGAAAACTTTTCACTCATATGAGTCATTATCTGGATTTGATCGGCCAGAGGTAAGAATTGAAACCTTTTTGGAATTTCATCTTGGTTGACTAGGTGAAAAGATTTACCTAAGTCTTTTAATAGATGAGCCAAAGCTAATGAAGAAGAGATCGTGTCCCCGTCTGGATTGACGTGGGACACAATTAAAAAATTGTCATTTTGATGAATGAATCGAGCAGCTTCAGTTAATTGCTCTTTGTAATCATTCATGATTTTGCTCTCCTTTTAAATTTCTCAGAAGTCCCTCTATTTTACTTCCATATGCAATCGATTCGTCTAGTTTAAAAATCAACTCGGGTGTATGCCGTAGACGTATCCTTTTACCAATCTCAGATCTTATATAACCTTTTGCTTTTTCTAAGGCAAATAATGAGGATTTGATGGCATCTTCATCACCCATAATGCTAATATAAACCGTTGCTTGTGAGAGATCACCAGTAACCTTTACTGCCGTTACCGTTACAAAACCGATACGAGGATCTTTAAGATCGTATTGGAGTATCTGACTGATTTCTTTTTTAATCTGTTCACCTACTCTTCCTACACGGAGTTTTGACATGGTTACACCTCATTTAACAATAATCTATTGAAAAAAAATCACTTCTAGTACATGATCAATTTCTAAAAGGTGAAGAACGCGATCCCACGATTATTTTTTCACTGCTTCCATCATAAAGGCTTCAATAATGTCTCCTTCTTTAATATCATTAAAGTTTTGCAAAGTTATTCCACATTCATATCCTTGTGCAACTTCTCTTACATCATCTTTGAATCGTTTTAGTGAATCGATTTGTCCTTCAAAAATAACGATCCCATCACGAATAACCCGAGCAGAAGCACTTCTTACGATCTTACCTTCTGTCACATAGCATCCAGCAATCGTTCCAACATTAGAAGCTTTAAATACTTGTCTAACTTCAGCCCTACCCATTATCACCTCATGGTATTCAGGCTCCAACATTCCTTTAAGTGCTGCTTCAATTTCGTCAATGACATTATAAATAATTCGATGTAAACGAATATCTACTTTTTCTCTTTCTGCGGATGTTCTAGCTTGCGGCTCAGGTCGTACATTGAAGCCAATAATAATCGCATTGGAAGCAGAGGCTAAAGTAACATCTGTCTCAGTTATTGCGCCTACTCCCTTATGGATCACTTTTACTCGAACACCTTCAATATCAATTTTCTCTAATGCTCCTTGTAATGCCTCAACTGACCCTTGCACATCACCCTTTATAATAACGTTAAGTTCTTTTACTTCGCCCTCTTGAATCTGTTTAAATAGATCATCCAGTGTAACACGAGAAGTTGCGTTTAATTCACTTTCCCTTAGTTTTAATGCACGTTTTTCCCCAATTAATCTTGCCTTTCTTTCTTCTTCAAAGACAATGAAAGGATCTCCAGCATTTGGTACTTCATTTAGACCGGTAATTTCTACTGGTGTTGAAGGACCAGCTTCTTTAATCCTCTTACCACGGTCATTAACCATTGCCCGTACTTTACCATAGGTTGTTCCTGCAACGATCGGATCACCTACACGTAATGTCCCTTTTTGGACTAGAACGGTAGCTACTGCCCCTCTACCTTTATCGAGTTGGGATTCAATAATCGTTCCTCTTGCAAGACGATTTGGATTTGCTTTTAACCCTTGCATTTCTGCTACTAAGAGAATCATTTCTAACAGTTCGTCTAAACCTTCTTGTTTTAATGCCGAAATAGGGACATAAATGGTATCACCGCCCCATTCCTCTGGAATCAGACCATGTTCAGTCAGTTCTTGTTTGACACGATCTGGATTTGCATTTTCTTTATCCATTTTATTTACCGCAACAATAATCGGTACATTCGCAGCTTTTGCATGGTTAATTGCTTCAATGGTTTGTGGCATGACTCCATCATCGGCAGCTACAACTAGGATCGTGATATCGGTAACTTGTGCACCACGTGCTCGCATACTTGTAAAGGCGGCGTGACCTGGTGTATCTAAGAAAGTAATTTTCTTTCCATTGATCATGACTTGGTATGCACCAATGTGTTGAGTAATACCACCTGCTTCCCCTGCAGCTACTTTCGAATGACGAATTGCATCTAAAAGGGTTGTTTTTCCATGGTCAACATGGCCCATAATGGTTACAACAGGAGGCCGTTCGACTAAATCTTCTTCTTTATCTGGCTCGTCTAGTAATTCAAACTGAGATTCATCTACCTCAATTTTTTCCTCTACTTCAACACCATACTCTTCGGCGATTAATTGGATCGCTTCAAGTTCAATCTCTTGATTGATCGTAGCCATTATTCCTAAGAATAAGAGTTTTTTAATGATTTCTGATGACTCTTTTCCTAACTGTTTCGCTAATTCACCAACCGACATTGAACCTGTGTAGATGATCTTCTTTGGTGTCTTCTGTTTTTCAGTTGATTGTGATGAAACCACTGTCTCATTTTGAGAGTTTTTCTTCTTTTTCTGATTTCCTTTGATTTTCTTATTAAGATCTCGATGGTCGCTAACTTTATTATCATCAAATCGTTTTTGGTTCGGTTTTGTTTTCTTTTTTGTTTTTCCGATCGATTCACTTTCTTCAAAAAAGCTTTTTTTGTTCTTTTTTAAGTAGTTGTCTTCATCCTGATAATGTTCCACGTTTTGTAGTCCCTCTTGATTCATAGGTTTTTGGTCTTTTTTCAGATGGTGATCTGATTTCTTTGTTGGTGATTGTTGAACATTTTTCTTAGATGGTTTAGATTGAGGCTTCTGCCTTTTATTCATTCCATTTGGTTTTTGTTGTTGCTTCTGTTCTTTATGATTTACAGGATCAAGCCCTTGTCTTAATTTTCGCAGATACTCCTCTATTTTTTGGATCATCTCATCATCGAGAACGCTCATATGGTTGCTAATCGGTATATTTAATTTCTTTAAAATTTGAATAAGTTCTTTACTTTGCATCTGATGCTCTTTCGCATATTCATAAACTCGAATTTTACCCAATGAAACTTCACCTCCAGATTTCTACTCCGTTAATTCTTGTAATTTTTTACTAAATCCAAAATCAGTAATTCCGATCACAACACGAGAAGTTTTGCCAATTGCATGTCCGAGTTGTTCACGAGAAAATTGAATTCGATAAGGGATTTGGTAATACTCACATTTATTTAAAATCTTTTTCTTTATATTCTCTGAAGCATCTGTCGATAATAGTACAAAAAAAACTTTCTGTTCCTGGATAGCGTTTACGACCAATTCTTCCCCTGTGATAATTTTTCTCGCTTTTGCAGCTAATCCCAAAAAAGATAAAATTTTATCGAATTTGTTCATTAGACTTTTCCAACTCCAATTGCAGCTGTTGGTAAATTTCTTCTCCTAGTTTAACTTCTAATGCTTTTTCTAATGTCTTTTTCTTTTTCGCTAAATGAAGACATTCTTCATTTAAGCAAAGATAGGCACCACGACCTGATTTCTTCCCTGTTAAATCAATCATAATTTCCATTTCTGGTGTACGAACGACGCGAATCAATTCTTTTTTTGGTTTCATCTCTTGGCAGGCAACACATTTTCTCATTGGAATTTTCTTTTTCTTCATTTTCATCCCACTCCTTAAATCACTTACAAATAATGATTGCCACCACCAGTTACTCTTTTTCGAACTGCGATTCACTCTTAATGTCGATTTTCCACCCCGTTAGTTTTGCAGCTAATCTTGCGTTTTGACCTTCTTTTCCAATAGCCAAGGAAAGTTGGTAATCAGGAACGATCACTGTCGCAATTTTTGTCTCTTCATTGATATCCACACTCACAACCTTTGACGGACTTAACGCATTTGAAATGAAGACCTCAATATCTTTTGACCATTTTACAATGTCGATCTTTTCACCTTTTAACTCGTTCACAATCGTTTGAACCCTAGCGCCTTTAGGACCTACACAAGCACCTACTGGATCGACATCCTCGTTATGAGAATAAACAGCGATCTTTGAACGGTAACCAGCTTCTCTTGCAATAGATTTAATTTCGACAACCCCTTCATAAATCTCAGGAACCTCTAATTCAAATAATCGTTTTAATAAGCCTGGATGTGTTCTCGAGACAAAAATAACAGGACCTTTCGTCGTCTTTTCTACCTTTGTAATATAAACTTTCACTCGATCCCCTTGTTTGAACCTCTCTGTTGGCATTTGTTCATTAAGTGGAAGCAAAGCCTCAATTTTACCCAAATCTATATAAATGTAACGAGAATCCTGTCTTTGAACGATCCCAGTGACGATATCCTCTTCCTTATCGATAAAGGTTTCATAAATGATACCCCGTTCTGCTTCTCTGATTCGTTGTGTAACGACTTGTTTTGCTGTTTGGGCCGCAATTCTGCCAAAATCCTTTGGAGTCACTTCAATCTCAACAATATCATCAATTTGATAATTAGGATTGATCTCTCTTGCAGAATCAATGGAGATCTCAAAACGAGGATCAACGACATCTTCAACTACATTTTTTCTTGCAAAAACTTTAACCTCACCTGTTTCTCGATTCAAATCAACCCTAACATTCTGGGCAGAATGAAAATTTCGTTTGTAACCGGAAATAAGAGCTGCTTCAATTGCTTCCAAAATAACTTCTTTACTAATATTCTTTTCTTTTTCTAATTGATCAAGTGCTTCTATAAATTCCCTATTCACCGATTCTCCTCCTTTCTAAGTTTAAAAAACAATAGCTAATCTTGCACTTGCGACACTTTTATAAGGGATTTTATATACTTTTTTAGCCTCTTTTATTGTTACCACTTCGTTTTCAAAACTGAGTAATTCTCCCTCAAAAACTTTTTGATTTTCAATGGGTTCGTAAGTTGTAATATGTACATGTTTTCCAATCGCTTTACGTAGATCTTTTTCATTCTTTAACGGACGTTCTGCTCCTGGAGAAGAAACTTCTAAGAAGTAAGGGTTCGCGATTGGATCAACTTTGTCTAACTCTTTACTTAAAAGTTCACTTACCTTACTACAATCATCTAAATCGACAACACCCTGTTCTTTGTCGATAAATATACGTAAAAACCAATTACTACCTTCTTTTTTATATTCGATATCAACCAATTCAAGATCTTCTTGCTTCAATATTGGCAATACCATCTTTTCTACAATTTCCGTAATCTTTTGATTCATCATGCTCCCCCTTTCTTTCAGTGGATCATATATAGAGAAGTCTAGCGTAGAAAAAAATCTTTTTAACCATGAAAAAATCTAAAGAGTGGGTTACCCCACTCTTTAAATAACAGTTCTATCCACAGTATTACCAAATAGATTATATCATAATCCATAATTTCTAATCAAACTGCTTTTTATACATTTTAGAAGATTTTTTCACTAAAATAATGATAATTGGTTCGTATTAGGAAGTCCTGATAATAATCCATACTCTTCAAAAAGTTCAACAACTGTTTTAGACGCCTTGGCGCGAAGCTGAAAATCTTCAATCGATAAAAACTCTCCTTCGTTTCTCGCCTCAACAATATGTTGTGCTACACTTGTACCAACCCCAGGAATAGCAGAAAAAGGTGGAATGAGGCTTTTTTGATCTTCATCAACGATAAACTTTGTAGCATCTGAATGTAATAAATCCACATTTTTAAATTGAAAACCGCGTTCAATCATTTCTAGAGCTAATTCAAGGACAGTTAATAGCCCTTTCTCTTTGGGTGTAGCTTGTACCCCTTTTTCATTAATCTCATTGATTTTATCGCGAATTGCTTTTGATCCTGCTACCGCAAGCTTCACATCAAATTCATCAGCACGGACAGAAAAATATGTCGCATAATAATAAATTGGATAATAAACCTTAAAGTAAGCAATGCGAATTGCCATTAAAACATATGCCACAGCATGAGCTTTTGGGAACATATATTTAATCTTTTGACAAGATTCTATATACCAATCAGGCACATTATATTTCTTCATTTCTTCAATATCCTCTAGTTGTAACCCTTTTCCCTTTCGAACTTTTTCCATAATCTTGAACGCTAAAGAAGAGTCTAATCCCTTTTGAATTAAATAGACCATAATATCATCTCGGGTAGAGATCACTTCAGATAAAACAGCCTTCTTTTCGCGAATAATATCCTGAGCGTTATTCAACCAAACATCAGTACCATGAGATAAACCTGAGATGCGAACCAATTCGGCAAATGTCTTAGGCTTAGTATCTTCTAACATTTGCCGAACAAATTTTGTTCCGAATTCTGGAATACCCAAAGAACCTAAATTTGTTCCGATTTGTTCAGGGGTTACCCCTAATGCTTCTGTTCCGCTAAAAATGCTATAAACATTTGGATCATCAACAGGTATTGACTTTGGATCGATCCCCGTTAAATCTTGTAGCATACGAATTACAGTTGGATCATCGTGTCCTAGAATATCTAGTTTTAATAAACGTCCACTAATCGCATGATAATCAAAATGCGTTGTGATTGTATCAGAATTCGGGTCGTCTGCTGGCCGTTGAATCGGGGTAAAATCATACACATCTTTATATTGAGGGATAACCATAAGACCACCAGGATGTTGTCCTGTCGTTCTTTTAACTCCAGTACAACCAGACACTAAGCGTTCAACTTCAGCATTTCTTACATTCATTTGTTTTTCTTCAATGAATTTCTTCACATATCCATAAGCGGTTTTATCTGCCACCGTTGAAATTGTTCCTGCTCGAAAAACATAATCCGATCCAAATAGTTCCTCCGTATATTTATGAACTCTTGGTTGATATTCACCAGAAAAATTTAAGTCGATATCAGGAACTTTGTCCCCTTTAAATCCCATAAAAGTCTCAAATGGAATATCATGTCCATCTTTTCTCATTATTGATTGACAACGAGGGCAATTTTTATCTGGTAAATCAAATCCAGAACCATAAGAACCATCAAGAATAAACTCACTGTGTTTACATGTTGGGCAAACATAGTGAGGAGGTAATGGGTTTACTTCCGTAATTCTTGTCATTGTTGCAACAAGAGAAGAACCTACTGATCCTCGAGATCCAACAAGATAGCCGTCTTCTAGAGATTTATTTACTAATTTGTGAGCGATTAAATAAATCACCGAGTAGCCATGATTGATGATACTATTCAGTTCTCTTTCAAGTCTCTTTTCAACGATTTCTGGTAATGGGTCACCATAAATATTTTTAGCAGTTTCATAACTCATCTTTCTTATTTCTTCTTCTGATCCTTCGATAACTGGAGCAAATAGATCATCAGGGAAAGGCTTTAATTCCTCAACATCTGCAACCACTTTTTTGGGATTATCGATAATAATCTTTTTTGCTATCTCCCGATCGAGATAAGAGAATTCTTCAAACATCTCGTTTGTCGTTAAATAATGGGCAGAGAAAAGATCATCTTGTTGATGATAACGATAACCACCAATTTGGTTAAAAGCTAATATCTGACGGTTGATTATTTCCGTTGGATGAACATGGTGAACATCTCCTGTTACACAAACAGGTATACCTAGTTTTTCTCCTAATTGAATGAATCTTTTGTGAATATTTTTGATATCTTTTTCACTTTGAACAACTCCCTTTCGAATCAAATGTTGGTAATGACTAAGAGGTTGGATCTCGATAAAATCGTAGAATTTTGCCATCTCTTCGATTTCATCAGGTGGCTTGCTTAACATCGCATCAAATAATTCTCCATTCTGACAAGCAGTGCCAAAAATTAATCCCTCACGATAAGTAATTAATTCGCTTCGAGGAATTCGCGGAATACGATAAAAATATTCGAGGTGTGATTTAGAAATCAATTTATATAAATTTTTCAGACCCACTTCATTTTTAACGAGAATCGTTACATGGAAAGGGCGAAGACGAGAAACATCCATTTTCCCCATATTTTGATTGATTTGAATGAGATCTTTAATCTGTTTTTCTTGTAAATCGACAATCATTTTCCAAAGTAGTTTTCCAGTAGCTTCTGCATCATGGTAAGCACGATGGTGATTGGTTAAATCAATATTAAATGCCTGACAAAGGGTATTTAGCTTATAGTTTTTCATTTTAGGATAGAGCATCCTTGCTAATTCAACGGTATCAATTACTGGATTGGTTAAATCTTCCTCCCCAATCTTTTTGTAACCCATATGTAAAAAACCCATATCAAATCGAGCATTATGAGCGACAAGAATACCATTACCAACAAAATCACGAAACTTTCGTAAAGCCTCATCGATTAATGGTGCTCCTTGAAGCATCTCATTCGTAATCCCTGTTATTTCCGTAATCTTAGGAGATAATGGTTCTTTAGGGTCGACAAACATCGCAAAAGTATCAATAATCTCACCATTTTTAACCTTCACGGCACCGATTTCAATAATCGTATTGTACATTGCTGAAAGTCCTGTCGTTTCAGTATCAAAAACAATATAAGTTTCTTCCAGCAAGTTCCGAGGTTGTTCACGGTACACGACAGGCACACCATCGTCCACCACATTTGCTTCTACACCATATACAATTTTTACACCATATTTTTGTCCTGCTTCATAAGCCTCAGGGAAAGCTTGCACGACACCATGATCGGTGATCGCTATGGCTTCATGGCCCCATTTACTCGCCTGTTCCACGATTTTTTTTATCGAATTGACTCCATCCATCGCACTCATATTGGTATGAACGTGTAGCTCTATTCTTTTCTCTTCCGCTGTGTCTTTTCTTTCCACAGGCTCAATCACATTAATATCTCTAGCTAATAAAACTAATTCTTTCTCAAAAGGATCATATTGAACTTGTCCTTTCACTTTTAGCCATTGGCCTGTATTAACTGATAGAGAATCTTTTTCTTTCGAATCTTTTAAAAAGACTTTGACTTGAATCGAATCTGTGAAATCAGTGATTGAGAACATCAAGAGAAGCCGGCCACTTTTTAATTCTCTCAATTCTGTGGAAAAAACAGTACCTTGAATTACAATACTTTTTTCTTCTTCAACAATATTTTGAATAGAAGTGGGTTCTTCTTTTATCTCATAACCGAACATAATCCTCTGTTCGTTCTTTAAGATTTCCGGTTGTTCTTCTTCAATCTTTGCAACTATTGCTTCTTGTGCAAGTTGCATATCTTCTTCTAATCGTTCTTCAAAAAATTTGTTGAGCACTTCCTCTTGATCAATACAAGAAACTTGAAACTCTATATTTTTCTCACACCAGTATTGAAGGATATCTCTTAATTGAGTTTCAAACTGTTTGTGTTCTAATACTTCCTTCATTGCTTGATTTGAAACTTGAATGATCAAATTATTCTGGTCAATCAGCCAAACAGATTGTTTTAATATATTATAAATACTTGGAGTCGTTTGAAAAGGCGTGATGATCATATCTTTATATTCATTCATCCAGTCCTCTGGTAAAAAACCTTTAAATCGTAGAAAAAATTTTACACTTGCGATATGTTTTAGACTTTCCACGACCGATTTCCACATTTGTTCAAAAACGAGTGATGGAATGATTTTAGGAAACTCAAAA
This sequence comes from Tepidibacillus fermentans, assembly GCF_004342885.1. Taxonomy (NCBI): domain Bacteria; kingdom Bacillati; phylum Bacillota; class Bacilli; order Caryophanales; family Bacillaceae; genus Tepidibacillus; species Tepidibacillus fermentans. The sequence goes on along the minus strand of NZ_SMAB01000007.1, from coordinate 59,127 downwards.
TAAAATGTCCATTCCTTATTCTTCCGACTTATTTCTACCCTTTCTATTGTCCCCTCTGTAAAATATTCTTGAATGATTTCCTTCGGTATCTTCGCATAGGTAAGTAGTGCAAGAAACCGTTCATTTTTATCTACTGGATTTCCCATACAATCACCTTTTATCTTTTCTCTCATCAACTAGATACTATCACTAAAAAAAGCGAATGGTACAACCTTAAGATTGTACCATATTTCTTTAGCTCTTTGTAATCTCTTCGATTTCTTTTACTAATTCTTCATAGAGATCTTCCTCTTTTACTTTTCTCACAATTTCACCATGTCGAAAAATCAAACCTTCTCCATGACCACCAGCAACACCAACGTCTGCTTCGCGTGCTTCTCCTGGTCCATTCACCGCACAACCCATTACCGCAACTTTAATTGGCTTATCAATCGTTTGAAGATATTCTTCTACGCGATTGGCTAAACTAAACAGATCAATTTGGATTCTTCCACAAGTAGGACAAGAAATGATTTCAGGTTCATTGGTTCGAATTTCTAAGCTCTTTAAAATTTCTTTAGCTACTTTTATTTCCTCAGTTGGATCACTAGTAAGAGAAACCCTAATGGTATCCCCTATTCCATTAGCAAGTACAGTACCAATACCTACTGCTGATTTAATACTCCCAGAAAAGATCGTTCCTGCTTCTGTAACCCCAACATGAAGTGGATAGTTTCTTTTTTCAGCCATCAGCTGATAAGCCTTTATCATCATCGGAACATTGGATGCTTTTAATGATATGACCATATCATAGAAATCAAGTTCCTCAAGAATTTTTACATGCTTCAATGCGGATTCGACGAGTCCTTCTGCAGTAGGGTGACCATACTTGGCAAGGATCTCTTTTTCAATAGAACCAGAATTGACCCCGATTCGAATTGGAACCTTTTTTTCTCGACATGCTTCAACGACAGCTTTTACTTTGTCGATTGAACCAATATTCCCAGGGTTAATTCTGATTTTATCAATTCCATTTTCAAGTGCAATAAGAGCTAATTTATAATCGAAGTGTATATCAGCGACAAGTGGAAGTGATGAACGTTTTTTTATTTCCTTAATTGCATGGGCTGCATCTTCATTAATCACAGCTAAGCGAACCATCTGACAGCCTACTTCCGCTAAACGTTCAATTTGAGCTACAGTTGCTTCAACATCCCGGGTATCTGTCGTTGTCATGGATTGAATCACAACATCACTTTGCCCACCAATTTGTAAATTACCTACATAAACCGGTCTTGTTTCTTCCCGTTTAAACATGTTCGCACCTACCTTATGTTTTCCTTACAATGATTAATCAAATATTCGTGATACATCATTTACGGTAACAATTATCATCAATAACATCATAAAGGCAAAACCGATGAGATGAACGAGACTCTCTTTTTTAGGATCGATTGGCTTACCTCTTAATCCTTCTATCGTTAAAAAAAGTAGTCGACTACCATCTAAAGCGGGAATCGGTAACAAATTGAAGATTCCTAAGTATAAACTTAAAATAGATGCCCAATTAAACAATGTAGCTAAACCTTGTTTTGCAGCATCACTGGTAATTTTCATGATACCTACTGGGCCAGCTAGATCATTCATCCCTACATGACCTGTCAAAATCATTTTAAAACCGTCTAATATCACTTTGGTCATCGCAACTGTATTTTTAACAGAATAGGATGCTGCTTCAATAATTGTCGCCTTTTTCTGCGCTTGAGTAACAACGGCACCAATTCTACCCGTTTTCGTTTTTTCATCGAATTGTGGTATAACGATAAGTGTCTTTTCTTCACCTTGTCGATCAATAGTAATATTTAATGGTTGATTAGGAGATTGTTGAATCAACCCAATAAAATCTTGAGTAGATTCTACTGTTTTTCCGTTAATACTACGAATCCAATCACCTTCTTGCAGACCTGCTTTCTCTGCTGGAGAATTAGAGGTGATTTCTCCCAATACAACTTTGTTGGAAGGAACACCAACCATATTAAAAACAATAAAAAATAAAACGATGGTTAATAAAATATTAAATAAAGGACCTGCGAAAACAGTTGCGAAACGATCAAAGATTGACTTTGAACTAAATTGTCGATCCCATGGTGCAATCTGAACTTTTTGTTTTTCATAATGTAAGATCGCTTGACGAGATACAGGATATTGAATCAACTGTCCATTTTCATCAGTTCCCTTTATTTCAAGCTCACGTTCTAGATCAATCTCCTCTACATGAATCACTTTTTGACCCAGTTTTATGTCACTGGTGAAAATATCGGTTACTTGATCATTTTTATTTAGATTTACACCGATTTCATCACCACTTTTGATTTCAATAACTTCAGGATCTTCTCCGGCCATCCGTACATATGCACCAAAAGGAAGGATTCGTAATGAATACTGTGTTTCTCCCTTTTTTATAGAAAAAAGCTTAGGACCTAGCCCTAAAGAAAACTCCCTTACAAATATACCTGCTCTCTTCGCAAAAATAAAGTGTCCAAGTTCATGGATAAACATGATAGAAACAAACACAAGAATAATTTCAAGCACTAGTTTAATATCCAAATCGTCATCACCAGTCCCTTCATTTCAACAAATTTGCGATCATTTTTCTAGCCCACTGATCCGCTTCCATAATTTCTTCTAGATTTGGGTTAGAAATTTTAAGATGCTGATCAAGGACTTTTTCAATAAAAGATTCTATTTCAATAAATGGTACTTTTCCTGCCAAAAAAGCGGCAACAATCTCTTCATTTGCAGCATTTAAAACCGTCGGCATTGTACCTCCATCTTTTCCACACTCATAAGCCATTTTTAAACTTGGAAATCGTCTAAAATCCGGTTTTTGAAAATGTAATGAACCTATCTTTGTTAAGTCTAGGGGTTCTTGTTTCAGTTCGAAACGATCAGGATAAGATAACGCATATTGAATAGGTACTTTCATGTCAGGTGTACCTAATTGCGCAATAATGGCACGATCAACATACTCTACCATAGAGTGTATGATACTTTCGGGGTGAATCATGACATCAATTTTATCAAAAGGCATTTGAAATAACCAATGTGCTTCAATGATCTCTAATCCTTTATTCATCATTGTAGCGGAATCTATCGTAATCTTTGCACCCATCGACCAATTTGGATGTTTTAATGCATCTTGTATTGATACATTTCTTAACTCTTCTCTTGTTTTATCGCGAAAAGAACCACCAGAGGCAGTTAAGATAATACGACGTACTTGTTCTTTTTTTTCACTGTTTAAGCTTTGATAAATTGCCGAATGCTCACTATCAATAGGCAAGATAGGAATTTGATGCTTTTTAGCTAAGTCCATTACGATGTGTCCAGCAGAAACTAATGTTTCTTTGTTTGCTAAGCCGATATGCTTTCCAACTTTAATCGCTTCAATGGTTGGTCTCAACCCTATACTTCCTACTACAGCTGTTACCACAAAATTTGCATCAGGATGAGTAGCGACTTCAATGAGTCCCTCTTCTCCATAAACGATTGTAACACGCGAACCGACTTCACGTCGAAGTTCTTCCGCTAATTCTTTTGTTTTCACAGATACGAGCTTTGGCGAAAACATCTTGATTTGTTCCCTTAATCGATTAAGATTTGTTCCGCCAGAAATTGCGACCACACGAAATTGATCTGGATGAGACCTTACCACTTCTAATGTTTGTGTACCAATTGATCCAGTGGATCCTAAGATTGACAAGGTTTTCACGATAATCACCTCAAGGAATAGGAATCTTACAAATTAAAGAGTAGAAACAATATTGGGAAGGTAAAAATGAGGCTATCAAATCGATCTAAAACACCACCGTGTCCAGGTAATAAATTACCAGAGTCTTTAACTCCTTTTGAACGTTTTAATGCTGATTCAACTAAGTCTCCAATTTGCCCTACGATAGATACAAGTATACTCGCTAAGACCACTGTAGTCATTATACTCGTAAAATGTAAGATTTGATTCATCAATAACCCAGCAACGATCGCCAACAATATGCCTCCGATTGAACCTTCAATTGTCTTTTTCGGGCTAATTTCTGGCCAAAGTTTATTTTTCCCAAAAAATCGTCCGCTAAAATAAGCTCCTGAATCGGATGCCCAGGTTGTAATTAATACAAATAAGGTTAAGGCAAACCCATTTTCAATCAATCTTGCCTTCAACATAAAACCAAAGCCAAAAGAAACATAAATTGCTCCAACTAAAAGGATAGAAATCTGGTCAAAAGTAATCTCATTTTTTACAAAGACAACGAAAGCTAGAAATATCCAGAGACTAATTATGAATATATGTAAAATAGATAAACGCTCAAAAAAAGGAACTATCGGATTAAGGCCGAGAATAATAGCAATAACGGACAATAACCCTAGAATACCTTGAATTGAAAAAAAATTCGTATGATTCATTTTAAGAAATTCATAATAGCCTATTGTGGCCAATACAAGAATAAATAACGAATAAGGGACACCCCCGAGAAAAACTAAATATAAGAAACCAATTCCACCTACTAATCCGGTTATGATTCTTTTTTTCATCGTAACACTCCCTTAGATTGCCCCAAACCTTCGACCCCTTTGTTGGTAATCATAAATGGCTTCTATGAAATGTTGTTCATTAAATTCTGGCCAGAAAGCTGATGTAAAATAGAGTTCTGTGTAAGCCATTTGCCATAACAAAAAATTACTTAATCGCAATTCACCGCTTGTGCGGATCAGTAAATCAGGATCCGGATAATTCTTTGTTAATAAATATTGTCCAAGAAGCCTCTCATCAATTTGCTGTTCAGTGATTTTTCCTTCTAGAACGTCATGAACAATTGATTTTGTGGCATGAACAATTTCATGTCGACTACCATAATTCAAAGCGAAATTAAGAATAAGGCCTGTATTCTTTTCTGTTCTTCTCTCTGCCTCACGTACTGCCTTAATTGTATGTTCCGGTAAATTTTCATCAAAGCCCATAATTTTTACTTGAACATTTTGCTCGTTTAATTCATCGATTTCCTTTAGAAGAAATTCTTGAGGAAGACCCATTAAAAAATTCACTTCATTTTCAGGTCTTTTCCAATTTTCAGTCGAAAAAGCAAATAATGTGACAATTTCAACCCCTACTTTATTTGCCGCTTTAGCAACTCTTTTAATTGCCTCCATTCCAGCACGATGTCCTGCGATTCTTGGCAATCCTTTTCCTTTTGCCCATCTACCATTTCCATCCATAATAATTGCTACATGTTTCGGTATATTGAAAGGGTTTAGATCTTCAATATTTACTATTTTTGTGGAATTATTTTTTGTATTTTGAAAAAGTCCTTTAAACATGAACGATCCTCCATCTCCTAAAACAAGGCATTTGAAAAAATCCCCCCTCATGTAAGGGGGGAAAAATTATACTTCCATGATTTCTTTTTCTTTTACACTTACGATTGTATCGACTTCAGCAATATATTTATCTGTTAATTTTTGAATTTCTTCTTGGGTTCGTCGAAGTTCGTCTTCAGATATATCACCATTTTTCTCAAGCTTTTTCAAATCATCATTTCCATCACGACGAATATTTCGAATCGCTACTTTACTTTCTTCTCCCATTTTTTTCACAACTTTAACAAGATCTTTTCTTCTTTCTTCAGTTAATTGTGGTATTGTTATCCGAATCACAATTCCATCATTTGTTGGGGTAAGTCCAAGATCGGATTTTAAAATAGCTTTTTCAATTTCTCCAATTACGCTTTTATCCCAAGGTTGGATCACTAGTGTACGTGGATCTGGAGCTGAGATATTTGCTAATTGATTGATTGGAGTTGATGTACCATAATATTCGACATGAACTTTGTCAAGTAAAGATGGATTGGCTCTTCCAGCTCTTACACTTGCAAGATCCTTCTTTAAACTAACAATGGCTTTACTCATTTTTTCATCTACATTTTTTTTAATGGTTTGAGGCATTATTTTTCCCCTCCAATGATTGTACCGATTTTCTCACCAAGGATTACCTTTTTAATATTACCTTCTTCTGAAATATTAAATACAATTAACGGAATATTATTATCCATACATAATGAAGAAGCTGTAGAGTCCATAACTCCTAAACCTCTTTTAATGACTTCTAAATATGTAAGTGTATCATACTTCACAGCGTTTTTATCTTTGATTGGATCTGCAGAATATACTCCATCTACTTTATTCTTTGCCATAAGAATAACATCTGCTTCAATCTCAGCAGCCCTAAGTGCAGCGGTCGTATCTGTAGAGAAATAAGGGTTTCCTGTACCAGCAGCAAAAATAACGACTCGATTTTTCTCTAAGTGACGGATCGCTTTTCGACGAATATAAGGTTCAGCAACTTGTCTCATTTCGATTGAAGTTTGAACTCGGGTTGGTACAGAAATATTCTCTAAGGCATCTTGTAGCGCTAAAGAATTCATCACCGTTGCTAACATCCCCATATAATCTGCCGTCGCACGGTCCATTCCTTTCGCACTTCCAGCAACTCCTCGCCAAATATTTCCCCCACCAACGACTACAGCTACTTGTACGCCTAATTCTACAATTTCTTTAATTTGATTAGCAATTGAAGAAATGAATATAGGATCAATTCCATACTTCTGTTGGCCAGCTAAAGCCTCCCCACTTAATTTTAAAACAACGCGTTTATATTTTGGACGCTCCATTTAATAGCCCCCGTTCTTTATTCTACAATTGTATTCGTTTTCCTGCCTAAAAAGGACAAATTTGCCTAGTAAAAAATTTAGAAAACCAGAATATATTAGATAATTTTTTTCTAATCAAAAAACAACGTGGTCTTAACTTTAAAAAAATAGGGACACAATGTGTACCCTATTTTAATTAAAATGTATACAGTCAATTGAAGCAAGATTACATTTTAGCCTGTGACATAACTTCTTCAACGAAATTGTCTACCCTTTTTTCTAATCCTTCCCCTAATTCGAAACGAACGAAACGACGAATATTAATATTTTCGCCAATTTTAGCGATTTGCTCTTTTACTAATTGATCAATCGTTTTGTCGGGATCTTTCACAAATGGTTGCTCCAAGAGACAAATTTCTTTATAGAATTTCTCTAAACGTCCTTCAACCATTTTTTCAACGATCTTTTCAGGTTTTCCTTCATTTAAAGCTTGTTGAGTTAAAATCTGACGCTCTTTTTCGATCTCCTCTTGAGGTACCTCTTCACGAGCAATGTATTTTGGATTTGTTGCTGCAATATGCATAGCAACATCACGAACAAAGGTTTTAAATTCATTCGTCTTTGCCACGAAATCTGTTTCACAATTTACTTCTACAAGAACGCCGATACGTCCACCACCATGAATGTATGATTCAACAATACCTTCTGCTGCAATACGGCCAGCCTTTTTAGCAGCAGATGCAATTCCTTTTTCACGAAGAATTTCAATCGCTTTTTCCATATCGCCATTTGCTTCAGTTAGTGCTTTTTTACAATCCATCATTCCTGCGCCAGTTTTTTCACGAAGTTCTTTAACAGCTGATGCTTTAATTTCCATCTTTATTCCTCCTTCAATTTTTCCAATAAGTATGAACCATTTAAAGAGTTACTATGTAATGAAATCAATTGAAAGCTCATATAAATTTGTTATCGTTAAATATAAAAGGGGTGGTAAGGGTATCTTACCCTTAGGCCACCCTTATTGATGACTTACGCGATAGTTTGTTCCCCTTGTTTCCCTTCAAGGATCGCATCTGCCATTTTTTCAGTTAATAGCTTTACTGCTCGAATTGCATCGTCATTACCAGGAATTACATAATCCACTTCATCCGGATCACAATTCGTATCAACAATGGCAACGATTGGGATATCTAATTTTCGAGCTTCTGCAACAGCGATACGCTCTTTGCGAGGATCAATAACGAACAACGCACCAGGAAGTTCTTTCATTTCTTTAATACCGCCTAAGAACTTTTCAAGACGCTCTTTTTCTTTTTTAAGAATGATAACTTCTTTCTTTGGTAGAACATCAAATGTTCCATCGACTTCCATAGTTTCTAATTCTTTTAATCGTTCAATTCGTTTTTGAATGGTAGCAAAGTTGGTTAATGTTCCTCCTAACCAACGTTGGTTAATATAAAAGCTACCGGAACGTTCTGCTTCTTCTTTTACAGAATCTTGTGCTTGTTTTTTTGTACCTACAAAAAGGATACTTTTCCCTGAAGCGGCAACTTCACGAATAAAATTATACGCTTCTTCTACTTTCTTTACCGTTTTTTGCAAATCAATAATATAGATCCCATTTCTTTCCGTGAAGATATAGCGAGCCATTTTGGGATTCCAACGACGTGTTTGATGTCCAAAATGAACGCCTGCTTCAAGCAATTGTTTCATTGAAATTACTGCCATGTTTTTCTTCCTCCTTTGGTTGTTTTCCTCCGCTTACCTCATCTTTAATGATGACTTATCTACATAAGCACCGATCATTAAATTCGTAAACGTGTGTTATTTAACACCGACAAATACTATACCATATCTACTTATTGGATGCAACTATATAGAACAAAAACAAGCAATAATCGATAATTCGTATGTTCACAGACTCAAATCCCAATCGAGAAATTCGATCTTATGCATCATTAATTAATTTGTTAAAAAATTCTTATTAATACGCTTTCATTTATTTTTATACATCTTTTCCCCTTCAAAATATTCAATTAATTGTGGTATATTAATGAATTAAAAAAGGATAAAACTTTACTAGCATATGAAGGGAGAATGAATCATGAATGAAGTTCGGCAGTTTCGTAAAGTTCTTGTGGCTAATCGTGGCGAAATAGCTATTCGTATTTTTCGTGCATGTACTGAATTAAATATTCGCACCGTTGCCATTTATTCAGAGGAAGATAGTGTTTCTCTTCATCGTTTTAAAGCAGATGAAGCCTATTTAGTGGGAAAAGGGAAAGGTCCCGTCGAAGCATACCTCGACATTGATGGGATTCTTGAAATCGCTAAGCGGCATGATGTCGATGCGATTCATCCAGGGTATGGATTTCTATCAGAAAATGCGGAGTTTGCCCGTCGTTGTGAAGAAGAGGGCATTGCTTTTATTGGTCCAAAACCAGAACATATTCAAATGTTCGGCGATAAAGTCAAAGCAAGACAAATGGCGATAGAAGCTGGTATTCCAGTGGTCCCAGGTACAGAACAACCCATTGAACATTTACAAGATGCTATTTTCTTTGCGAAAGAACACGGTTATCCCATTATGGTCAAAGCTGCATTAGGTGGCGGCGGCCGAGGAATGAGGATTGTTCACAATCAAGAAGAATTGGCAGAAGCCATTGAAAGAGCCCGTTCCGAAGCCCGTTTAGCTTTTGGCCATCCAGAAGTCTATATTGAAAAATATTTAGAAAAACCAAAACATATTGAAGTGCAAGTACTTGCTGACAAATATGGTCATGCTGTTCATTTATTTGAACGGGATTGTTCTGTCCAACGACGCCATCAAAAAGTGGTAGAAGTGGCCCCAGCTTTAACCCTATCTGAACGTTTAAAAAATCAAATTTATGATGCAGCTTTAAAATTGATGAAAAAGGCGAATTATGTGAATGCAGGAACCGTTGAATTCTTGGTAACACCTGATGAAAATTTTTATTTTATTGAGGTTAATCCGAGAATTCAAGTAGAGCATACCATTAGTGAGTTGATTACTGGCATCGATATTGTCCAAGCCCAAATTAGGATAGCCGAAGGATACGCATTAGATAGTGAGGAAATTGGGATCTTTTCTCAAGATGCAATTGAGAAAAAAGGATATGCTATTCAATGCCGCATCACCACAGAAGATCCAGAGAAAGGATTTTTACCTGATACAGGACGAATTGTAGCCTATCGTTCGGCTAGTGGATTTGGAGTACGCCTTGATGCAGGCAATGGTTTTGCTGGTTCAGAAATTACTCCTTATTATGACTCTCTTATTGTCAAGGTATCAACTTATGCCAATACTTTTGATCAAGCAGCAAAGAAAATGCTTCGTACGTTGCGGGAGTTTCGCATTCGAGGAGTAAAAACAAACATCTTGTTTTTGGAAAACTTGGTCCAAAACCCGGCGTTTTTAAAAGGAGATTATGATACTTCCTTTATTGATGCACATCCTGAATTATTCATCTTACCAAAACGGCAAGATCGGGCAACGAAACTTCTTTCTTATATCGGCCACATCACAGTCAATGGATTCGAAGGATTACCAAAAAAGGAGAAAAAACCAATCTTTCATCCACCGAGAATCCCAAATACTTCCATTAAAGAGCCTTACCCTTACGGTACAAAACAAAGGCTGGAACAAGAGGGAGTGGATGGTCTCATTCAATGGATTTTACAACAAGAAAAGGTGCTCATCACGGATACGACTTTACGTGATGCCCATCAATCCCTTTTTGCTACCCGTATGCGTACGTATGATATGTTACAAATTGCAGAAGCCACCAGCAAATTAGCACCAGAACTGTTTTCCCTTGAAATGTGGGGCGGTGCTACATTTGATGCAAGTATGCGCTTTTTGAAAGAAGACCCATGGGAAAGACTACATCAACTTAGGGAACGGATTCCAAATATTCTTTTTCAAATGTTGATTCGCGGGGCAAATGCCGTAGGATATACCAATTATCCTGACAATGTGATTAAAGCTTTTATCCAAGAATCTGCAAAGGCAGGAATTGATATTTTCCGTATTTTTGATAGCCTCAACTGGCTAGAAGGAATGAAAGTTTCCATTGAAACGGTACGAGAAACGGGTAAAATTGCCGAAGCAGCCATTTGTTATACCGGTGACATTCTTGATCCTTCGAGAAATAAATATACCCTTCAATATTATGTAAATCTGGCAAAAGAATTAGAGAAAGCGGGAGCTCATATCATTGGAATTAAAGATATGGCTGGTCTTTTAAAACCTTACGCAGCTTATCAGTTAGTGAAAGCATTGAAAGAAGAAGTCGCACTTCCGATTCATTTGCATACCCATGATACGAGTGGAAATGGGCAAGCAACATTGTTAAAAGCCATTGAAGCAGGAGTAGATATTGTCGATGTAGCCATGAGTGCCATGTCAGGTCTTACCTCCCAACCTTCATTAAATGGCCTTGTTGCCGCTCTAGAGCATCGTGAACGAGAAACAGGTCTAAATTTAGATAACCTTCAAAAACTGGATCACTATTGGGAAGATATTCGCCCTTATTATGGATGCTTTGAAAGTGGACTAAAATCAAGCAGTGCAGAAGTGTACAAATATGAAATGCCCGGTGGTCAATATACCAATCTCAAACAGCAAGCCATTTCTTTAGGTCTTCGAGATCGCTTTGATGAAGTGAAAGAAATGTATGCTAAGGTTAACCAAATGTTTGGCGATATTATTAAAGTGACTCCTTCATCAAAAGTTGTTGGTGATATGGCCCTATTCATGGTACAAAACAATTTAACGGAACAAGACATTTACGAGAGAGGAGAAAAAATCGACTTCCCTGATTCTGTCATCCAATTTTTCCAAGGTTATCTCGGCCAACCTTATGGTGGTTTTCCTGAACGTTTGCAGGAAATTATCTTAAAAGGGAGGGACTATATTACTTGTCGTCCTGGTGAATTGTTACCCCCTGTTGATTTTGATCAATTAGAAGATGAACTTACAAAAAAAATCAATCGAAAGCCTTCTAAACAAGAACTCTTAAGTTATGCTCTTTATCCAAAAGTGTTCTTAGAAAAAGAAGCATTTATTAAAGAATATGGTAATATGGCCATTCTAGATACGTCTACCTTCTTCTATGGCATGCGGCCAGGAGAAAAAATTGCCGTTGAAATCGAAAAAGGAAAAACCTTAATCATCAGACTCACATCTATTGGCGAATTAAAATCAGATGGATCAAGAACCATTTATTTTGAATTAAATGGAATTCCAAGAGAAGTCATTGTACGGGATCAAAGTACAGGAATCACCATACAAAAACGAAGAACGGCTGATCGAGACAATCCCCTTCATGTGGGTGCAACCATGCCGGGTAAGGTTGTTAAAATCATGGTGGAAAGAGGAGATTCGGTTGCTAAAGGAGATTACCTGGTTGTAACAGAAGCGATGAAAATGGAGACCACGATTCAAGCCTCCTATGATGGTGTGATTAAAGACGTATACGTCAAACCTGGTGATACGGTTGAGATCGGTGACCTGTTAATTGAGTTTGAATATATTAAACAGAAATAATAAAACCCTCTTTTATCTCTATAAGTTAAGGCTTGTATGTTTCAACGCGATCCCAGTCGCATTGATAGAAACATACAAGCCTTAATACATTAGAATCAAGGATGAGTTTCAGGGTTTATTCGTGATTAGAACAATTACATCATTCATCGTCATTTCTGGAGAATAAGAATAAGTACCTGCTTTAATTTCTTTTACTAGACCTTGCTTCTGAAGAATTTCTATGAATTCTTGTTTATCTTTAATGATACGTTGCTTGTAGAGCAAATCTGCAATTTCATTGGTGGACATCCCTTTCTCAATTCTAAAAGATATGGGAGTTCCTTGATCTTTATATGGTTGTGACTGTGTTTGATTCTTGTTCTTTATTTGTTCTATTTCTTCCTTTGTGTATAACTGGTACCCATATTTATTAGCAGCCTCTTTAATTTCTTGTATAGATAATGGTTTGGATTGGTCTTTTGTAGAAAAATCATCTTGGTTTTTTGTAGGTAAAATCATGAAAATGAAACTACTAATCATCAATCCAATTCCTAACCCCATTAAAAAATTTCGGTTTCTAAACATATGAAAACCCTTTCTTCATCAATTCAATAACGAGTTCTACTTCTCCTTGCCCCATATTGGTTTTTCGTGCGATTTGCTGAATACTTTCCCCATTTTGATAGAGTCTCATCACCTCTTGATATTTGGGATTGATTTGTTGGGAAAGTGTTTTTTGGCTTTTTTCGAGTTTATTTAATCGTTCTTCTATGAGATTGACCTTTTGCTCAACATTTGTAAAAAATTGTTGTTGCGATTCTTTAATTTTTTGGATGAATTCATCATTTTCCAAAGAAAATTGAAACGTAAAATCTTCAATGATTTTTTCAATTTTTTCTTCCATCAACTGTTGGTCTTTGGGTTTAAAAAATGCGAGGACAACAATTCCAACTCCAAATAAAAAAAGAAGAATTTCTACCCATATTTCTCCCATATGATCACCAATCACTTCATTATAATTCTAAGTCTATGAATCTACCCTTAGTTTGTTCATGATTTTTCGGGCTTCTTAATGTGTTATGTTCTTGTAATAAACTCTTTTTCAACTCTTCAGTTTTTCTTTTTCGTTTGGCCTCTATTTTTTTTGTCTGTGTTTTCAGATGGCTTTGGTTGATTAGATCTGTTTGCTGAATTTGCTTTTGAATTTGACCTACGGTTTGTGTTTTCGGTAGTGCCAATTGTAATTCGATCACTTTTAAACTCAAACTACATACCTCCTTAAGGAAGTAATTGTCGTGACACAATTTCCCCTTCTTCAAAAATGAATTTTACGCACTTATGCACATCCTTGATAAATTTTCGCTGTTTTCCGATCACGAGTTTCACACCAGGATAGATTACATTTTGTACCTCAATGCTCGATTGATCATTCATATTCATGTTTATTTCAATTGTTTTTTCTCGAAGATCTAATTCTTTCATACGTTTCTCAATCAACGATTTTTGATTCAAAAGTTCAGTGAGTAAACTCTGTTTATTAGGTGGTAAATCACCCATTGTTCTTTGAAGTCGATTGATAAAATGTATTGCTTTTTCTATTTTATCAAATAATTGAAAATTTTCCCGCTTTTTTTCTTGTAATTCTCTTAATTCTTCTCGTAACATTGGATTAATTCCTACTTCAATCGATGTTGGTGTCGCTAAATGATTTCCAATGATGGAAGCAATCACCTTTGTACCGGCATTGGTTTGTCCACCAACAATCAATCCCTTTGTTCCTAAGCAAATGACTTCTTTTCCTGCGATGATTTCACTACGCATGATACTTTGCGAAATATGTACATTTTCACCAGCATACACCGTTGCGTCCATAATGTATAAAGCCTTAACACTTTTAGCTGCTCTGATGGTTGATCGTTGATAGCCGATAACTCCTTGTTGTATTTCGATATTCCCGCGTTTTGAGATTAATTCCGCACCTTCTACATATCCAAAAATTTTAATATCATCTAAAGCATGTATTTTGAAACCATCTAAAACATTCCCACTTACAATGACAGTACCAACAAAATCAATATTTCCTACGCTAAAGTCTACATCTCCCTTTACTTCATAAATAGGTAGTACCTGAACCTTATCGTCAATGACAACTTGACCATCCACTGAAGCGTAAATACTGTCTTTCGTTTCATTTAACACGACATTTTTTCCTATTTTAAAGGAGAGATCTTTTCCAGGTTTTGCTGGTATTGTTTTTCCTCTAACCGTTTTCCCCTCTTCTCCTTTGGTAGCAGGAATTTTTTGTGCGATTAATTCACCTTTTTTTACATTAATAATGGTATTGACTGAATAATAATCAACTCGATCCCCTTCTACTACTTTTGGTTTATTCCGTTCTTTTTCCTCTAATATCACCCATTTGATTTTTGCATTCTCTCCGTGTATCGGTTTTAAACCCTTTGCTATTTCTATTTGTTTTTCACTATATGATAAAGGGTGTTTGCAAATGAGTGATAATAATTGCTCATCGATACCATAAATAATTTGCTGTTGTTTTAAAAGCTCGATCATTAAATGTAAAGGGATCTCTTCATTTAAACGTTCATCTTCTCGAATTGAGAGGATCGCGACCATATCAGATTGATCAATTTTCACTTTGACGATTTCATTGAGATCTGTTAATTTCCACGTCATGATTCGCCCATCCTTATAATAAACTCTTAAAATAATTGATTTTTCATTCGTCCTAATGAACCTCTTAAACGGTAGATTGCTTTTGTATGCAATTGAGAAATTCTTGAAGGTGATAATCCTAGAATTTCAGATATCTCCGTAATATTCAGTTCTTCATAATAGTATAAAGTGATTACTAATTTTTCTTTTTCAGGTAAGCGATCAATCGATTTGGCTAAAACATCTCGAACAAATTCACGACTGATTTTTGCATCAAGATTTTGACGTGGATCTTCTAATCGGGTTGCACGTGTTGTTTCCTGTTCAAAATCTATTGGCTCATCAAGAGACAAACAATGCAAAAAAGAAGTTTCCTTTAATTGTTGATAAAACGCTTCAAGTGAAAGATGAAGATACTCACTCACTTCTTTGTCGGTGACACTTCTTAAGTACTTTTGCTCTAGTTCTTGGTAAGCCCTCTGAATTTTTTTTGCCTTTTCCCGGATGGAACGAGGAATCCAATCTGTTTGACGTAGCCCATCAAGAATTGAACCCCTGATCCTTAGTGAGGCATAGGTTTCAAACTGATAACCTTTCTGATAATCGAATTTTTTTAGAGCATCTAAAAATCCGATCATTCCATGGCTTCTTAATTCATCATAAGTGACTTGGTCTGAAATTGAGGGTTGCATCTTTAAAACAATTTGGTCTACGATTCCAATATAATAGTTTACTAATTGATGATAAGCCTCTAAATTCTCATCATGCCGCCACTGTTCCCATAGATGTTCAATATTCACTTCTTGTTGACTTTGCATGAGATGAAACTCCTCTCTTAATCATCATGGGACCAAACTCGTACTCCTTTTACAATTTGCTCGATATTTTGCTCATCAGTTTTGATTTTTTCAAACTCTAATGGTTGGAAGTCAATTAGATTTGATTTTTTTTGATCATCTGTTTGGTATATTTCTTCAAATAACTTCTGATCATCATCTTGAGTAGTCGTTAACTCGATATGTTGGTAATTAGCATTTTCTTTTTGACGAGTACCAAAAACAAGATAAAGTTCTCTTAACAACCAAGTAAAAAAATAGAAAAAAACAAATGCAAAGATACTGCGAACAAAGGCTGTGGAAAACAGATTTAAACGTGAATTCATGATAAAGATTAAGATTGATATACTAAACGCAAGAAGTAGTTCAAATTTTCTTTTCTTGATCGATTTCATATTTCCTGAACACCTTTATTTACTGTTCTAATATATAAAATCCCACTAAGTGTATCCAATTCAATTGTTCGGCCAAAATTACCTCCTGTATCTTCTGCAACAATCGATATACCTAATTTCTTTAAGGTCTCTTTTGTTGCTTCTACATTTCTTGGACCAATTCTCATCATGTCATTTTGGGATTGAAATTGAAACATCTGAGCTCCACCAGCAATTTTTGCAATAATTAAGCCTTTTTTTGCTCCTAAATTCGTCATTTCATCCAATAATAAGGGAATTGCTGTATCTGCATATTTCGCTTTATTTATCTTACCTACCCGTACCATCTCTGATGATGGTAACATAATATGAGCCATGCCACCAATCCTAGTTACTGGATCATATAGTACAATTCCCACACAAGAACCTAATCCAGTTGTCCGAATACGATTAGGAGCAGTTACAGTATTTAAGTCAGCCATTCCTACTTTTATTACATTTGTCATTCCCACGGCACTCCTAATGCAGAAAATAATGTAGAAAATGATTCTGTATCTGGTATTAAGAAAAAATGGCCTTCTACAAGCTGCTGTCCTTCAAAAAAAGTCGTATCGATGACAATGGCTACATCACTAAACTGACTGACTTGAATTAATCCAAAACTTAGAATTGCTCCTACCATATCAATCGTTATGGCTGGAACAGTAGGATATAGTTTGAGATTCGTGAAATCCGCAAGCGATGAGAGATAGGAACCTGCTAATATGTTACCAAGCTCATTAAGAGCAGAATTTTCTAAGTCAGAAAAAAACTTCTGTTGGTTTGCCATGGGTCCTAATATTTCTTTCAGAAGTTTTTTCGCAGAATCAATGGTCATCATAAACAACATATTCCCAGGGGCATCTCCTTCAACTCGTAGAAAGATACAAACCATAATTTGGTCTGAACCGCCCAATAACTCTTCTACCTCTTCAAAAGGTAATATTTTAACTTTTGGAACATTCATCTCTATTGTTTTTTTGATCATTTTTGAAAGTGCAGTAGCCGCGTGAGCTGCCCCAATATTACCAACTTCTTTCAGAAAATCAAGCTGAATATCTTTTAATTCATGTAGCTCTTTCGTCATAGTTATGCCCCAAACTTTTCTAGTTGTTTCAATTCATCTGCATTTAAAATTTTATCAAGGTTTAACAAGATAAGAAGTCGGTTTGTTAATTTTGCTACCCCCCGCAAATAAACGGCTTCAACTCCACCAACAACTTTTGGTGGTGGCTCAATGGCACTATCTGGAATATCGATCACATCATTCGCAGCATCGACAATCAACCCAACCTCCATCTCTTCTACATGAACGATGATTATGCGGGTCGAATCGTTATATTCTTTTTCTGAAATACCAAGACGATTTCTCAAATCAATAATTGGGATAATCACTCCACGTAAATTAATGACTCCTTTTACAAAGGATGGGGTATTTGGAACTCTTGTAATGTGTTCCATTCGTTCAATTGATTTTACTTGTTGAACATCAACCCCATATTCCTCAGAATCTAAACGAAAAACAATTACCTTCACTTCACCAAGATTTTGATCTACTTGTTGATTCATAAATATTCCCCCTATTTTATCAAAGCATTTGTATCAATAATTAAAGCGACTTGTCCATCACCAAGAATCGTTGCTCCCGAAATAGCAAAAACGTTAGGTAAATAAGAACCTAATGATTTCAAAACAATTTCTTGTTGACCAATGAAAGAGTCGACGACTAAACCAGCCATTTTATCTCCTTTTCGAACAATTACCACAGAGATATCCTCTTCTTCAATTTCTCCATCTGGAACAGCAAAAATCTGTTTTAATGGGATTAAGGGAACTATATGGCCGCGAAAATCAATGACTTGTTGCTTATGAGCATACATGATATCTTTTTCCTTATAAATAGCCGTCTCAATAATTGAACTTAAAGGAATCGCATATTTTTCTCTCTGTATTTGAACGAGCATTGCAGAAATAATCGACAATGTTAATGGGAGTTGGATAATGAATGTTGTCCCTTTTCCAGGTGTTGAATCGACAGTAACAAATCCACCTAGAGTTTCAATTTTGTTTTTTACAACATCAAGTCCTACTCCACGACCTGAGATATCGGAAACCTTCTCGGCAGTGCTAAATCCCGACTGGAAAAGAAGATTATATACTTGTTTGTCAGATAGCTGGTTCCCTTCTTCTCTCGTAATTAATTTTTTTTCAATCGCTTTATTTAACACTTTTTCTCGATTAATTCCCCGTCCATCATCAGTAATTTCAATAAAAACATAATTGCCACTATGGTACGCTTTTAAAGTAATTTCTCCCTCTTCAGGTTTATGATTTTTAATTCTTTCTTCAACCGATTCAAGTCCATGATCCACTGCATTTCGAAGTAAATGAACGAGTGGATCACCAATCTCATCAATTACTGTGCGATCAAGTTCGGTTTCTGCACCAAAAATATTTAGATTTACTTTCTTATTTAATTCCTTTGCCAAATCACGAACCATCCTGGGAAAACGATTAAATACTTGCTCAACTGGAACCATTCGAAGGTTAAGAATAATATTTTGTAGATTACTGCTAATTCTATTCATATGCTCTACAGTATCTGTTAGTTCAGCATGATTGATTTCATTTGCTAACTGTTCCAGACGTCCCCGATCGATCACAAGTTCGCTAAATAGATTCATCAATTCATCTAAACGCTCAATATCAACTCGAATCGTTTTTGCCGACAAATGTTTTTTCTGTTGGCCATTCGTACCTGCTGATGATTTATTGCTATTCTTTTCGACCGTTTGAGTTTCCATATGTTGATTTTGACTTGTGAGTTGATCTTTTTTTATTTCTAGAATATGAATTGATTGAATCTCAGAAATATTTAGAATCGCTTTTCGGATTTCTTCTTGATTCTTTTTCGAAATCAGTATAATCGTAAAATCATTACCAAATTCATCGTTTTCAATTTCTTCTACTGGTGGATTCGACTTAAGAATTTCTCCATAATTCTCTAGTTCCTTAAAGACCATAAAGGCTCTAGCTGATTTGAGAATTGTTTCTTCATCAAGATTCACTTGAATTTGATAAATAGAAAAATCAGATTCCATCGACTGTAAAAGTACCGTTAATTCATATTCATCAAACGTAAGTAATGTTTGACTTTGTAGATTATTTGTTGTAGTAGAATGATTTGAATTCACTTCTTTCAAATCATGTACTGGATTTCCTGATAATATGGTTTCAAGTTGTGTAATGAGATCTTCAGTATCAACTTGATCATGACCTTCATTTACGATCATTTCGACCATTTTTTCTAAGCGATCTACACAATGAAAAATAACATCCATCATATTTGAATCTACGACTTTTTTATGATTTCGGACCTGATCGAGCACATTTTCCATCTCATGGGTTAAGCTTGCCATTTTTTCAAAGCCCATCGTTGCAGCCATTCCTTTTAATGTATGGGCAGATCGAAAGATTTCATTGACAAGATCAGTATTTTGAGTATCCGTTTCCAGTGCTAATAATTTTTCATTTAAATTTTGCAAATGTTCTTTTGATTCTTCTAAAAAAATATCAAGATATTGATTTAATTCCATGATTGCCACCCTCTTTGTTTTTGTATCGTTTCTACGATTTTATTTGCAATATCATATAAAGGAACAATCATATCTATCACTCCACTTTTAATTGCAGATTTTGGCATTCCAAAAACAACACAAGTGCTTTCATCTTCTGCAATCCTTATCACATTTCCATCTTTGTGCATCGATTGAAGTCCTTTCGTTCCATCACTTCCCATCCCGGTCATAATGACCATTACTTTATTTAGAGGTACATCCGATAATGACTTGAATAATACATCCACAGATGGTCGATGTCCACCAACAGGATCATTTTGATTCAATCGAATGAAATATTGGTTGGATTGTCGTTCCACAACCATATGATAGTCGCCTGGTGCAATGTATGCCGTTCCAGGTTGTAAAGCTTGTTTATCTTCTGCTTCCACTACATGAATTTCTGAAATAGAATCTAAACGGGTAGCAAGTGACTTTGTAAAGCCTGCTGGCATATGTTGAACAATCAGAATCGCATAAGGAATATTTTTAGGTAATTTTGTAACAACTTCTTGTAAAGCTTTTGGTCCACCGGTTGATGTACCGATCGCCACAATTCCTTGAATGTTCTGATTATCTTTAAGCTGCTCAATATACTTTTGAGTTTGATTTCGTATACTAATAAAACCTTTCTTATTTATATTCCACTGCCTGATCCATTTTTCCTTTTGTCGATACGCAATTAATATCTTATCAACCAATTCATCTTTTACTTTTGCAATGTCAAACGATATTGCTCCTGATGGTTTCGCAATAAAGTCAAAGGCCCCAAGTTGTAGTGCATGGATCGTAGTGTCTGTTCCTGTTTTTGTAAGACTACTTACCATAATGATCGGGACAGGATGGTTTTTCATAATTTGTTCTAGTGCTTCCAACCCATTCATCCTTGGCATCTCAACGTCGAGGGTAACGACATCTGGTTTTAACTTTTTTATTTTGTCAATTGCTTCTATCCCATCTTTAGCTGTATCAACAACTTCAATAAGTCCACTTTTCGACAAAAGATCAGAGATTAACTTTCTCATGAAAAAAGAGTCATCGACAACGAGTGCACGTACTTTTGTCAAACCATCACTCCTATCTACGAAACAAGGAATACATTTTTTCCAAAAAAGCTTTTGTTCCACCTATTGGATATGGTTCTTGTTTTTGAATGTACTTTTCAACAATTGTTCTTATGTTTTTACTAGCCTTACTATTAGGATAGGATAAATAAAATGGCTCCTGTCTCTTTACTGCTTTTGATACATGTTCATCGTTAGTGATATATCCAAGGTAATGGATATCAAAATCTAAAAAGTTTTTTGAAACGATCCGGATACGATTTGCTGTACTAAGCGCTTCTTTTTCATCAGAGGACCGATTAATAATTAAAGAGACTTTTTTTGTTTTTTCCCTGGAATGAATCATTTTAATGATCGCATAGGCATCCGTAATCGCTGTTGGTTCGGGAGTAGTAACCAAGAACACTTCATCAGAAGAGAGCATAAACTTTAATGATTCAGGTGATATGCCTGCTCCCGTATCTACAAGTAAGGTATCAACATGTCCATTTAATAATTGAAATTGTTCAAATAGGTAGGACACGTTTTGCTGGTTTTGTTGACTTATAAACAATTCTAAATCTGAACCTCCAGCAATGAAGTTGAGACCTTTAGGTCCTTTTTCAATAATTTCCCAAATACCAAGTCGTTGTTCTAAAAGATCTTGTAAAGTATATCTGGAATGAACTCCCATTAAAACATCGATATTTGCTAAACCGATATCAGCATCTAGAATGGTTGTTTTGTGGTTATGGTCCAATAAAGCCAATGCAAAGTTTAAGGTGAAATTCGATTTCCCTACTCCACCTTTACCACTCGTGATCGTAATTACACGAGTTGATTGCACTTTCTGAGGAGAGGTTTGTAATTTTCTTCGAAGGCTTTCTGCTTGATCATTGCTTATCACCGATCACCCCTCCTAAAATGGCTTTCGCAATTTTCTCCTCATCAAAAATTTCGATATCATCCGGGACATTTTGCCCAATTGTTAGATAAGACACCTGATATGGAAATTTTGAAACTATGTTAACAATGGCGCCATAGGTTATCGTCTCATCAAATTTAGTAAATAATAATTTATCTATTTTAACATTCTTAAAGCGTTCAAGAATCGAAAGCATATCTTCATATTTGTGAGTTAAGCTTAAAACTAAATAAGTTTCACTTTTAAAATTTGTTGATAGAAGATGATTTAACTCCGATATATACATCTCATTATGATAATTTCGACCCGCAGTATCCATAAAGATGAGATCATAATCTTTCAATTTTTCTAAAGCTTTTATTGTATCTTGTGGTGAAAATACCACTTCAATAGGTGTGTTTAATATCTCTGCATATGTACGGAGTTGGTCAACAGCAGCAATACGATATGTATCTGCCGTAATAAAGGCAATTTTTTTGTGATGTTTAAGTACACTCTCAGCAGCTAGTTTTGCGATCGTCGTCGTTTTGCCTACTCCAGTTGGTCCAACGACATGGATCAATTTCGTTTGGGATTGAATTTCTTTATTCGTACCATTCTTACGCAACTTTTCAATAATTTTTTGGATTGTGACTTCATAAACATGTTTTTTTTGGTAATTTTCCCCTATATTTTGTATAACTTCTGAAATAATAGTTCCTGCAAGTTCTTCTTCAACTCCCTGTTTAATCAGGCGTTGATATACTTCTTTTACTTCATCAGAATAGTTAGAATCCACACCATTGCTTTGTTGGTTCATCATCAGTTGAACCATTAGTTTCTTGATGTCTTTAACCTCTTGAATGATTGTATCAGATTGTGTTGAAGGTTGATTGGGGTCTGAATCATTAGATGAGTGAACCGTTTGCGACCCTTTTATTTTATTCACATTTTCGATCTGTCGTGATGAAGTTGAATTTTTAGGAAGTGATTTTTCACTCTTTTGATCAACTGCAGCGATCACTTCTACTTTTTCCTTTCCAAAAAAGCCCAAAAATCCTCCAACCTTAATCTTTTTTGTATGCAATATAATCGCATCTTCTCCTAACTCCACTTTAATCTGTTCCATTGCTTGCGGTAGTGTATTTGAAACATATCGTTTTACCCTCACTGTAAATTCACCACTCCTATGCTTTGCACTTCAACATGAGGTTCTAATTCATTATAAGATAAAACCGGAACTTCTGGCATAAGACGTTCTACTACTTGTCTAAAATACATTCGAATCATAGGCGAAATTAAAAAAATAGGTTGACTTCCCGTTTTTACGATTCGATTGATTTGCTCGCTTACATTACGATAAATGATTTGGGAAGTGGTAGGGTCTAAAGCTAAATAATTTCCTTGTTCTGAATGTTGAATGCTCTCTGCAATCTTCTTTTCTAGATCGGGACCAATTGTAATTACTTTTAACAGTTTGCCATTTTCTGCATATTGTAAAGTGATTTGTCTTGCTAGGGCTTGTCTTACATACTCGGTTAATACGAACGGGTCTTTTGTATAACTAGCATAATCAGCTAGTGTTTCAAAAATCGTTACAAGATTTCTGATTGAAACTTTCTCTTTAAGTAAATTCGCTAAAACCTTTTGAATCTCCCCTATCGATAACAAGTTTGGAACTAGTTCTTCAATAAGAGCTGGTTGTGATTCTTTTACATGATCTACAAGTGCTCGTACTTCTTGTCTTCCTAATAATTCGTGAGCGTGTCGTTTGATAACTTCCGTTAGATGAGTAGCCACAACAGAAGGAGCATCAACAACGGTATAACCTGCTATCTCCGCTTTTTCTCTCACTTCTTCATTAATCCACAAAGCTGGTAATCCAAAAGCTGGTTCTGTCGTTTCAATCCCTGTAACTGAATCATCATCCACTCCTGAACTCATCGCTAAGTAATGATCAAGTAAGATCTCACCTTCTGCAACAAGGTTACCACGAATTTTAATGATGTACTGATTTGGTTTTAATTGAATATTATCACGAATACGAATAACAGGTACCATTAAACCCAATTCGAGGGCAATTTGCCTACGAATCATGATAACCCGATCTAACAAGTCACCTCCCTGGTTTGCATCAGCTAGTGGAATCAAACCGTAGCCAAATTCAAATTCAATCGGATCAATAGAAAGCAACTGCATAACATTTTCAGGACTACGTATTTGTTCCATTTCTTGCTCTTCTTCAATTTGTTCATTGATCACTTGTTCTTTTAATTGGTTCTGTTGCATACGGTACCCACCTATTGCTAAGACACCAGCAACTGGAAAGGTAGTAATTGGAGATATAAAAAATCCTAGTACTGCAATAGTGGCTGCAACAATATACAAAAGTTTAGGATAAGCGAAAATTTGACTAGTTACATCTTCACTTAAATTACCTTCTGATGCAGCTCTCGTAACAATAATACCAGTTGCTGTTGAGATCATTAGAGCGGGGATTTGACTTACCAATCCA
Source organism: Tepidibacillus fermentans (assembly GCF_004342885.1). Taxonomy (NCBI): domain Bacteria; kingdom Bacillati; phylum Bacillota; class Bacilli; order Caryophanales; family Bacillaceae; genus Tepidibacillus; species Tepidibacillus fermentans. Next base: position 34,898 of record NZ_SMAB01000007.1, on the reverse strand, counting down.
TCACCGATAGATAATAATGTAAACCTTGCTGCAGACTGAGCTACATCAAGATGAAAATAAACCATTCCAATGATAAAACCGCCAATAATATTAATAATCAGAATAACAATTCCCGCAATGGCATCACCTTTTACAAATTTACTCGCTCCGTCCATTGCTCCATAAAAATCTGCTTCCCTTTCAATCGTTCTTCGTCTTTCCCTTGCTTCCTGTTCCGTAATCATACCCGCATTTAGATCTGCATCAATACTCATCTGTTTTCCCGGCATTGCATCCAGGGTAAAACGTGCAGCTACTTCCGCTACTCGTTCTGATCCTTTTGTAATAACTACGAATTGGATCACAACAAGTATCATAAAAACAATAAAACCAACTACTGGATTTCCCCCAACAACAAATTGCCCGAATGCCTCAATGACTTTCCCTGCATCACCACGTGTTAAAATCGAACGGGTGGTTGATACGTTTAAAGCAAGTCGAAACAATGTTGTAATTAATAGCAATGAAGGAAAGATGGAAAATTGCAGCGGTTCTGTCGTAAACATTGAAACTAATAGAATCGTTAATGATAGCGAAATATTGATAATAAGGAGAAAGCTTAATAACCATGTAGGCAGAGGAAGAACCATCATCATGATTATAAGAACAATGGTGACTGGTATGGCAATCTGTCGAAACTGTTTCAACTCTGTTCTCCTCCCTATTTAACCTTGGCTACACCCTTAATTCGATAAACGTAAGCCAAGACTTCTGCGACTGCTTGATATAATTCAGTCGGAATAAAATCATCAATTTCCAATTGATAGTATAAAGATCTAGCTAACCACTTATTTTCAACGATAGCAATGTCATGTTCTTTTGCTACCTCTTTTATTTTCAATGCTAAATAATCCATACCTTTGGCAACGACTTTAGGGGCTTCCATTTCATTTGGTTTATAGGAAATGGCTACTGCAAAGTGAGTAGGGTTTGTAATCACGACATCTGCTTCAGGTATCGCTTGCATCATTCTACTCATAGCCATTTGTCGTTGCCTTTCTTTTATTTTCCCTTTAATTAAAGGATCACCTTCTGATTTCTTAAATTCCTCTTTTATCTCCTGTTTAGACATCCGAAGATTTTTCTCGTAATCGTAACGTTGATATACATAATCAAATATAGATAGGACAATGAACAAAACTGAGGACTTTAACCCAATTTCTAGCATTAATTTACCGATAATCGAAACGATCCCATTCAGATCAAACTGATATAAACTTAATAATTTTTCTCTGTTATCCCATAAAACAGCATAAGTTGTATAACCAACTACGATAATTTTAAAAATCGATTTTAATAGATCAACAAGTGCTCTTTTGGAGAAAATTCTTTTTGCCCCTTCTAGCGGATTTAACCGATCTAATTTAATCTTTAAGGGTTCACTGATAAACATAAAACCAATCTGCATTAAGTTTCCGGTAAGGCCCCCAATCAACGTAATCGCAAAAATCGGAAGTATTGCCCAGATTAAATCAGAAAGTATTCCAAGAAAAAGTGGTCGTATGTTATCTATAGTTACATCATATAAAAGATATTGATTAAAAAACTTTCTATAAATATTCAATATATGTTTGGATAAATAAGGGCCTGATAAATAAAATAGTAAAAATGATAATAGAAAGATAATTGCAGAGGAAAGTTCTGCTGTTTTGGCAACCTGCCCTTTCTTACGCGCCTCCTTTTTTTTCTGGGGCGTTGCTTTTTCAGTTTTCTCACCTGCAAAATATTGCAGATTCATTGGTAGTTGCTTCATATTATGACCCCATTAAATCTAGCAATTGTTTCATCGAAATAAACGTCTCTGCAAAGAGTTGTTTTAAAATATAAATGAACCCTGGGGCGATCACAATCATCATCAAAAAGGTAACGATGATTTTGATTGGTAAACCTACAACAAAGATATTGAATTGAGGAACAGTTCTTGAAACAATTCCCAATGCCATGTCACTTAAAAAAACCGTTCCAACGATTGGCGCAGCCATCTTAAACGCGATAATAAACATCGATTGGAATATATCGATACCAAAACGAATGATAGACTCGTGATCAAGCTGAGATATCCAATCCATACCAATAGGGATTTTATAGTAACTAGAAACTATACCATCAATAAAAAGATGGTGACCATCTAAAGCTAGTAATAAAAGAATGGCAAACATATATTTGAAATTTCCCATAATAGGACTTTGAATTCCTGTTTGCGGATCAATTACATTGGCGATCGCAAAACCAATTTGCATGTCAATCAATGAGCCTGCAACTTGAACAGACATAAAAAGTAATTGTGCAAGCCATCCCAATGCTAAACCAACCAAAATTTCACGAAAAAGATAAAACAAATAGGTTCCATCGATTGTCAAATCATTAACATTCACCTTAATCACAGGTAAAATAACCAATGAAATGAAAAAGGCGAATCCTAGTTTATAAGATGTTGGAACTCCTCGTGAAGAAAAAACGGGAGCAGTTACAAAAAATGATGTCATTCGAATAAAGACAAGTAAGAATAGATAAAAGTATGTAAATGTAAACATGAAGATATCATCCTATAAAATTACCTAATTGGCCAAAGATTGCTTGAGTAAATTCTACTAATCGAGATAGCATCCATGGTCCAAAAAAAACAATAGCAAGTAAAACAGCAACAATCTTAGGAACAAAAGCTAATGTTTGTTCTTGAATTTGCGTAGTTGCTTGAAAAATACTAACCAGTAATCCTACTAAAAGGCCCAAACCGATGACCGGTGCACTTACGATTAAGATCGTATAAACGGCATTCTCAAAAAGATGAATCACAAAGTTTTCCGACATAGTTTTCCACTCCTAATGGAAGCTTTCTAATAAAGATTTCACAACTAAATACCATCCATCAACAAGTATAAATAGTAAAATCTTAAATGGTAATGAAATCATAACTGGTGGGAGCATCATCATTCCCATTGCCATTAAGATACTCGATACAACCATATCGATAATTAAGAATGGTATAAAAATCATGAAGCCCATTTGAAACGCTGTTTTTAATTCACTAATTGCAAATGCTGGAACTAGCACACTAAGAGGCATTTGATCCACGTTTTTTGGCTTGTCCATTTTGGCATAATTTAAAAATAAAAGAATATCTTTTTCTCTTGTTTGTTTGATCATAAATTGCTTAAAGGGCTTTGCTGCTTCATTAAAGGCTTGTTGTTGAGTAATTTTCCCATTCATATATGGTTGTAACGCCTTTTGATTCACTTCGGTAAAAGTTGGTCCCATGACAAACAACGTTAAGAATAATGCTAATCCTATAATCACTTGATTTGGTGGCATTTGCTGAGTAGCTAGTGCATTTCTCACAAATGATAGAACAATGACGATTCTAGTAAAGCTCGTCATTAATATTAAAATTGCAGGTGCCAATGATAGAACAGTTAATAGCAACAAAATCTGAAGAGATGTCATTACATCCTGAGGTTGATCCGATGTTCCTACTTTAAAATCGAATCCAGGTATAACTACACTCGATTCAGCATGAACAGTTAGAGGAATGAACAACAGGAAAATGAAGAAGCCAAAAAATATATAGCCAATTTTCTTATTCATCTGAATCCCTTTTCCCTAATTTTTCTGTTGAGGTATCACTTTTCGTGTGAATAATTTCCTTTAATGATTGTGTTCGTTGCTCTTTTAAGTCTGCCATTTTTCGATTCAGTAATTCTTCAAATGATTTTATTGAGTGGATTTTTTCTAAATTTTTCTTCTCCATGAAACGTTTTAAAGGAGAAAAAACAGATTTTATGTGATTTAACCATCCTATCAATCTATCATTTGCGATAGAAGGAGCAGATACCAAATCTCTTATTTGTTGCAATTCTTCTTGGTTATCAATGATCTGTAACAAGTGAACATCTTGTCCAATACCTAAAACATAAATTTTTTGACCTATTTCCACGAATTGAATCGATTTATTTTGTCCTAATGGAATCCCTCCAAGAAGTTGAAAAGCATTTGAGCGAACCAAACCGTTTTTCCGGGAGAGAAAACGAAACAGAAAGTAGATCATTGCTAATATGAGAAACAAAAAGAAAATAAGTTTAAAGAATTGCCACCCCAGATTAGGTTCTTGAAAAGTTTGATTTTCCTCTGCAAATGAAATCTGAGATGGGGACAATAAGAAAATAATGAATAATGAAAAAAACGAACCATATGATGTCATCCTTATCCAAGTGCTTTCGTAATCGCTTCAATCACACGATCAGCCTGGAAAGGTTTAACAATAAAGTCTTTCGCTCCTGCTTGAATTGCATCAATAACCATTGCTTGTTGTCCCATTGCTGAACACATGATCACTTTTACATTCGGATCAATTTTTTTAATTTCTTTTAGTGCTGTAATGCCATCCATTTCAGGCATCGTAATATCTAAGGTTACCAAATCTGGTCGGAGTTCTTTATACTTTTCCACAGCCTGTATTCCATCGCTCGCTTCACCAATTACCTCAAAACCATTTTTAGTTAAAATTTCCTTAATCATCATTCTCATAAACGCTGCATCATCAACAACTAAAATTCTTTTTCCCATATTGTTCTTTCTCCTTTCATGATTATTGCAATTTGCGAATTCGATCAGATTGACTAATAATATCTGTGACCCTGACGCCAAAATTTTCATCAATAACGACCACTTCACCTTTAGCAATTAACTTATTGTTTGCAAGAATATCCACAGGTTCTCCAGCTAATTTATCTAATTCAATGATTGAACCCTGTGCCAATTCTAAAATCTCTTTGATCATTTTTCTTGTTCTACCTAATTCTACTGTAATTTGTAAAGGAATATCCATCAAGATTTCTAAATTAGGATCTAAGTTTTTTACAGATTTTTGTAAATCAAAATCTGCAAATTGTGCGGTTTGTATTTTGGGATTCTGATTTACTTGCTCTTTATTCGTTACATTTCCAGAAGAATGATAATAGGTATCTCCTTTTTCATAACGGTTCGTCGGTTTTGACTGATATTCAATCCCTTTTGGAAGATCAATCACATCATGTAGATTAGATAAATCATAATCATTGCTTGTCTCTTCTTGAACATTACGAGTGGAAGAATTTGTACTTGAAGTATCTGTTCCTAATAACTGACCAACCATCTTTTTTGCTAAATCAACGGTTGTTATTTGCATGATATTCGAATCAATTAACGTCCCTACACGCAGACGGAAGGAAACTTTAATAAGAATATCATCATTTGGAATATTTTCTTCCCCTATTCCCTCGGTTAAATTAAGAATATCAATTCCTGGCGGTGAAATGTTAACTTTTGAATTAAAAATCGTGGACATCGACGTTGCAGATGAACCCATCATTTGGTTCATTGCTTCTTGCACTGCACTAATATCCATCTCCGTTAAGTTATCGTCTAAAACTTGACCACTTCCTCCCATCATCAAATCAGCAATAATCTTAGCGTCTGATGACTTGATAACTAGAACGTTCGTTCCTTGTATACCATCTGTATATTGGACATACACTGCAACATATGGAGTTGGAAATTCATTAGCCAAATTTTTTCTTTCTATAGCTGATACAGTAGGTGTAGTAATTTCAACTTTTGTTCCTAATAGTGTAGATAATGCAGTAGAAGCACTACCAAAAGAGATATTTCCAATCTCTCCTAAAGCATCCTGTTCCATCGGAGTTAAATATTCATCTATATCTACCGAGTTCTCTTGATCCCCTAATGTTTGTCTTAATAATGCATCGATTTCATCTTGGGATAACATCTCCCTACTCATTTTGATTCCCCCCTTCCTCTATATTCTCAATGATTTGTACTGCTATCTTTCCCTTTGATAACCCTGGTTGTACATAGTATTTTGGTACATCACCAACTGAAGCGACTAATGGTTCTTTTACATTTTTATCCAATTGTATCACATCTCCAACATCTAATTGTAAAAGGTCGGAAATCGTTATTTCAGTATGACCTAATTCCACTTTAATGGGTAATGCTGCGAAACGAATCCTTTTTTGTAATTTTTTTACATCTTCTTGGTTCGCGATTTTTTTTTGCTCTGAAAACCAATTATGTGACGATAATTTTGGCATGATCGGTTCTAAAACAACATGTGGCAAACAAAGATTAACCATTCCCGAAGTATCTCCGATTTTCGTATTAAAAGAGATCACGGCTACAGTTTCGTTAGGCGAAACAATTTGCATAAACTGAGGATTCACTTCCATCATTTCTAAACGGGGGTTGATATCGATTATATTTTTCCATACCTCTTGAAAGTAATCCAAAACTTTACGAAACATACTTTCCATAATCATTGTTTCAATTTCGGTTAAATTCCCAATCTTATCTGGGGCAATTCCAGGGCCTCCCAAAACCCGGTCCATCATCGCATAGGCGATGTTAGGATTTACTTCTATTACCATTCTTCCTTCAAGAGGCTTTGCTTCAAAAATGTTCAAAATCGTCATTTTAGGGATCGAACGAATGAATTCCTCATATGGTAACTGATCAACGGAAACGACCGTAAACTGGACGAAGGTTCTAAGCTGTGCCGAAAAATGGGTGGTTAAGAGACGAGCAAAATTTTCATGAATGCGTGTTAAACTTCGAATTTGATCTTTGGAAAAACGAAGTGCCCTTTTGAAATCATAAACTTTTACCTTCTTCTGTTCTTCTTCTTTTTTCAGTTCTTCTGCATTCATTTCTCCAGAAGATAATGCTGCTAATAGTGCATCGATTTCACTTTGCGAAAGAATCTCGCTCATTCTAATTCACCTCCCCAGTTATACGGAAACCTATTGTAAAAAGATTTGGGTAATATCAACATGGACCACTTTGCCCTCTAATAAAATCTTATTTAAACGAGAGATCAATTCCACCTTAAATTGATTAATTTTTTCCTCACTCGCAAAAGATTTGGCAGTTTGGTTCTTTAATAGCAAATTTACTTTATCTTGAATTTGGAACATTCGTTTTTCAGCCTCAACCTTTGCGTCTTTATTATCCATTTGTAAAGTCATTTCAAGCACAATAACCGTAGAATCTCCTAAATTTGTACTAATTTTAGGTACTTTTACAGTCAATGGTACAATTTCGTCAATCGATGGTGCTTTCACTTGATTACCTTGAACCGATTTAACATTCCAAAAAGTATATTGATACAAGAAGAAAGCAACAACAACTAATAGAGCGATCGAAATAATAATAATTAAAGACATATTAAATAATTTGTTTTTGAACACGGTTTTACCCTCCGCCTTATTTTACTCACTTTGTATCGTATGAGTTCGCCGAATAAAATCCTCAAATCGTTGAATAATTTCATCCACACTTTGCTTGACCATTATTTTTTTACCGGTAGTTAAAGTGACAATTGTATCTGGGGTGCTTTCTACCGATTCGATTAATAAACCGTTAATGACGAATTCTGAACCATCTAATCGGTTTACCTTGATCATTATGTATAGCCCCCTATTAGGGACTGGGGAGAGAGCTCCCCAGTTACCTATTTACAATCCTATTATCGTTTCAAGTTAACAAGTTCTTGTAGAATTTCATCCGATGTAGTAATAATCCTTGAGTTGGCTTGGAATCCACGTTGAGCTACGATCATTTCGGAGAATTCATTCGTTAAATCAACATTAGACATTTCTAGGGTACCGGTACGAATGCTAGTTCCTAATTCTGTTGGGACATTGATATCGTCAGCTTGAGCATTTAAAGATTCGATATATAAACTATTTCCCGCTTTTTCAAGACCGCCAGGATTGGTAATTTTCACAAGACCAACTTTTACAAATTCAGTTGGATTTGTGCTTGTTGGATCTTTGGCTAATTTTATAACCGAGCCATTAGCTAATGTAAGATCAATACCACCGTCAGAAGCGATATTATAGGCGACCACTTTTTCCATTTGCTTTGATGCATTTGTATCGTAAGCATTGTCAGGAATTTGAATATTTGTCGGAATTGTATTTCCATTTACATCGATTACGGCTTTTCCAGTATTATCAACAACTACCCCTTGAACATAATTTCCTTGTGGAGTTACTAAGTACCCATTATCATCTAGTGTAAAATTCCCTGCTCGAGTAAAATAGATTTTATTATTGGGAGCATCTAATACTTGGAAGAATCCATCTCCATCAATTGCAAGATCAGTAAGCACATTTGTGGTCTGAAAACTTCCAGGAGTATGTAAAGTATCAATAGTACCAACCATCGAACCTAATCCCACTTGTTTAGGATTCATACCTCCTCGTTGTCCAGCTGTTGGCTGCATGGCACTACCGATCTTTTGACTTAATATATCTTGGAAGTTGACTCGACCTGCTTTAAAACCTACTGTATTCACATTAGCAATGTTATTACTAATCACATCTAATTTAACCTGAAAACCTTTCATACCTGAAATACCAGAATATAATGAACGCAGCATAATTAATTAACCCTCCCTTTAATATCACCGTATCAATCGGTCAACGGTGTGAGGCCCCCCGTTAGGGTCCAGCCTATAAGATGATAGCACTATCAATTTGCGTAAAAACATGTTCTTTCATTGAATCTTTATCCATTGCGGTCACTACAACGCGGTTCGGAACATTAACGATAAAGACAAGATCATTGATTAAAATCATCGAATCCTTTGAACCTTTCTTTGCAGCTTTTTCTACCGCCTGATTTAACTGTTGGATCTCATTAGAAGCAAGCTCTATTCCACGACTGTCTAACCTTTGCATAGCATGAGCGCTAAATTTTAATTCCTTTTGTTGCGGTTGTATCTGCTGTGTAAGAACATCTTTAAAACTAGGGCCTTGGTTTGGAATCGAATTTTTCTTTTCCTGTGTTACAATCGGGTGTTTTGGAAAATACGTTTGACCAATTCTAAATGTTTCACTCAAGATGATGCACCTATTTCTACTTTATATAATTCGTAAATTGGAATCTCAGACTCACCAATCGTCACATAATACTCTCCGTCTTTCATTAAAACACTCGTGATCAGTCCTGATTGTTCTTTCCCATCCGTATTTTCCCAGTAACCAATCTTTCCAATCAGGTTAGAAATTGCTCCAAGAGAATTTTGTTGACTTAATAAAGCCTCTATCCCTGCCATCCCATTTGCCATATTGGTGATCTGCTCTAAACTACTAAATTGAGCCATTTGTGCTATAAAATCTTTGTCTTGCAATGGTTGTAATGGATCTTGATTTTTAAGTTGGGTAATAAAGATTCTTAAGAAATCATCTTTTCCAAGTATATCCTTTCTTTCATCTTGCGGATTTGTACTTGTTGTTGCAGAAATACTTGTACTACTTGTTGTTGCTTGTGTATTCATTGGCACCCTCCTTTAGGCGGTATAATCAATCCCAGATATTTGGTAAGCTACCCCATGAAATTCCTCTTGTTCATCCGAATAAACATAATAAGAGGATAAATTCTGTTTCGGTCGAGAAAATTGTCTAGCCGTTTGCTGTTGTTGTGAAAATTGAAATCCACCTTTCATATCTTGGAAAGAATGAGTAGCTGGTGAAGACGGGACATGTTGGACTTCAATTCGTTCAACGATAAAACCCTGTTGAATAAGCGATTGACGCAATTGTTGGATTTGGCCTTCCATTAATTCTTTTGCTACTAGAGTATCTGCTACCAATTGAGCTGAAATTTGACCTTGATGGCTGGTAATTTTTACATCAATTTGGCCTAACTCTTGAGGATGTAACTGAATTTTCGTTTCCGATACACCACTTGGCAATTGAACATGCTTTACAATCACCTTTCCTAATTCATTAGCAAAGTTGTGAGTTAGAGGAAGGGATTCCGACTTATTCTGATAAGTCGTAATTACCTTTGCATCCTTGATAATAAAAGGTGTAATTTGATTCGATTGTCCTGAATTTTGGTCAGTGACTAAATGAATACTTTCATCAAAAGATTTAATCGATTCTCCGTCCTTTGATGAAACGATTGGTTCGTTATGCGTTTGTGTATTCATCATATCCTTTTGAAACTCAACTTTATCCAATGAAATACCCAATTGATCCAGTGCTCGTTGTAATTGTTGATTTTGGCCTTGAGTCTCCATTTGTCCTTGGATAACGGTTAATTTCACATTTCCATGGTCTATTTCCTTTGGATGAAATCGATATTTTTCAGGACTTTTTGGGTTTAGAATCGTTTCAATATTGCTTTGCTGGATAGGATCTTCCTTTGCATCTTCAATAATTGGTAATATCGGCGATTGATTTAGATTACTTAGCCTTTGACTCGTGTTCATAGTAGCTGAGCCACCCAAAGAATTTATTTGTTCACCGTCGAGTAGTGAACCAACAGTCGAGTAAGTATTCGTTTGGGTGTACACCATACTCTTTTGAAACTCTATTCCATCTACTACTCGAATCCCTAGTTTGGCCAATAATTGTTGAATTTGGCCTTGAGTCTCCATCTGTCCTTGTGTAACGATAAATTTCATATTTCCATGGACAGTTTTTGTTTCCTGTTTGTTAGAACTTTTTAGATATAGGGTCGTTCCAATGTTGTTTTGCTGAACAGAATCTGTTTTTTTATCTCCAATAATTGATAAATTTTGCAATTGATTTGTGTTATCCAAACTTTGATTCGTATTACTCTGAACGTAATTTGTATGCATAGTAGTTGGATCATCAGAAAATTTTATGGGTTCATTTTTTGTCTCATTTGTCCAAGCCGTTATTCCTTGAAGCTTAATACCATTTCCTTGAATTTCTGGCTGTTCCAATAATTGTTCTAATACTTGGAGTTGTGACGAAGGCAATTCAGTAATTGTTTGGATAACAGCTGAACTTTCTGAAGTTAATGGAATCTGAAATAGGGACCCTATCAGTGGATTGATGAAGTCGTTTTGACCTTTATCTTGCTTTGTATTCTCTTGTGACTTCTCGTTCCCATTCGATAAACCCACATTACCAACAGATTCTAACTCTTGTTTTTCAGTTTGTAACAAGGATGAGTGTTCCATTAATCCAATTAACAAATTTGAAAAATTAACACTTACATTTTCAGTAACTGGCGTTATCACTACGTTCGTTAATGAATTTGAATTTTGGTTTTGAAAAATAATCTGTGAACTGATACCATTTGCTATTTGCGTATTCATCTTTTCTCACCTCCTTTCAATGTCTCTAAATCACTCTGCTTACTGAGCCGGAGTAGTCGACTTTAACTTTAGTGATAAACTTGCTGCTTTTTTGGGATCCATTTTTTCTAGAATAAGGCTTTTATTATCTACACTCATCTGACTTAAAATATTTGCTGCTTCCTGCTCATTAAGATTCGCGAGTATACTTGCAGCATTCTTTGGATCCATATTGGAATAAACTTTTGCCAGATCAGTCCATTCTTTTTGATTCGCCTGATCTGATGTGTTTTTTATTTGTGCTTGATTTGTTAAATCATTTATTTGTTGCTGTAATTGAGCTAATTCTGTATCCTTTTTTACCATATCGGTTTTCAATTGCTTAATTTGGTTATTCTTTTGATCTAAAGCAGCTTTTAGCTCTTGTATTGTTTTTTCTAATTGCGGGTTTTGTTTTGAAGTCGTATTTTGTTTTGTACTTTGGTTTACTTGCGCATCAGGGATGAACTTTTCGATAACAGGTATCTGATTAAGAGTCGTTAAAATTTTTCCTTTGACATCATAACCAAGGAACCAAAATAAAATCATGGTCAATATTGTAATAAACAAAACTGGAACAATGACCATAAAAAATAGCCATTCCAACTTGCTATACTCTTTTTCAGCAGTTGGCTTCATAATTGTACTCCCTTCTAATAATAAGACCGATAAGTGGCTAATTCATCCATTTCCTTTTGCTCATTTCGATCCGATTCTAGCAAATATTCTTGTAATTTTTTTTCTCGGAAATTCTGCCAGATCTTTTCTTCTATTCTAACTTCTTTTAACTGTTCCTTCTTTTCTCGTAATTTTTTTTTTGTCTGTTCAATCATTTCTTTTTGCAGTTTGATTTGTAATTCGATATAAGTAAGGTAATCACGTATTTGTTGTATCTCAACAATTGATATCCCTTTTTGTTGTTCCATTGATAATAGGCTCTCGATCCGTTGTTTATCAAAAAAAAGGCCAGATAATTTTTTTTCTTCATCTTGTAAATCATTTAATAGATTCGCATAACTCCATTCCACTTGCTCACGATTTTTTTCTTTCATATCGATTACTTTTTGCAAATGAAATTGAAATTTTTTCATCGATTATATCTCCTTAAAATTACGAATAAGTTGTTGAACAGTATCAGAAAAGTTAGCCTGTTCATGAATTTTTTGTTGAATAAACTGATTAATCTGTGGAATGTATTGGATGGCTTTGTCGATTAAAGCATTCGATCCGGACTGGTAAGCTCCTATATTAATTAAATCTTCTGCGTCTTTATAAGTTGCAAGTAACATTTTTAATTTTTCAGCTGCTTGAAGATGATCCTCTAATACGATGTCTTTCATTACACGGCTAACGCTAGCTAAAATATCAATAGCCGGAAAATGTCCTTTTTGCGCTAATTTTCGATCTAGAACAATATGTCCATCTAATATTCCTCGAACAGCATCAGCAATCGGTTCATTCATATCATCGGAATCGACTAACACGGTATATAATGCTGTAATCGTTCCGTATTGATTGGTTCCTGAACGTTCGAGTAAACGGGGTAGCATAGCAAAAACAGATGGAGGATATCCCTTCGTGGTAGGCGGTTCCCCAATAGCAAGACCTACTTCACGACCAGCCATAGCAAATCGAGTAATGGAGTCCATCATTAAATTTACATTTAATCCAAGATCGCGAAAATATTCAGCAATACTTGTTGCTATAATCGCTCCTTTGATCCGAACTAAAGCCGGTTGGTCAGAGGTTGCTACTACGACAACCGATTTTTTCATTCCTTCTTCTCCTAGATCACGTTCAAGAAAATCTCTTACCTCTCTTCCCCGTTCACCAATCAATCCTATTACATTTACATCAGCTGAAGTATTCCTAGCAATCATCCCAAGCAGAGTACTTTTCCCAACCCCACTTCCTGCAAAGATACCAATCCTTTGCCCTTTACCAACGGTTAAAAGAGCATCAATTGCTCTTATTCCTAAAGTAATCGGTTCTTGAATTCTTGGCCTTGTTAACGGATTAGGGGGCATCTGATTCGTTGAATAAAACTCTAAACCTCGAGGTAACGGTTTGTCATCTAATGGTTCTCCTAGTCCATTTAATACCCTTCCTAATAAAGGTAACCCAACCTTAATATTTAAGGGAGAACGTGTATTCACAACATCACAACCAGGGCCAATTGCCCCTAAATCTCCTAATGGCATGAGTAGAACACGATGATTTTTAAAACCCACTACCTCAGCTTTGATTGGATCATCTTTATCTAAGGGATAAATCAAGCAAACATCCCCGATTTTCGCATCAGGCCCTTGAGACTCAACGGTCAAACCAATCACTTGGATTACCCTTCCATACATTCGGATGGGAGTCGACTGTTGAATAGCCGTTTTTAATTGGTCAAGATCGAATGGAATCATAATACTCTCCTATTTAAAACGTCTAGTAAGATCTGTTTGAGTTCTTCCAGTTGTGTATCCACTCTCGCATCTAAAGCTCCATAGGATGTTTTGACTACGATACCAGCATCTTGAATTGAAGAATCTGGAAAAATAGATAAATCTACATTCCCATTCAATTCCATCATTAATTCTTCTCTCGCACTTTGTAAATAGGCAAAATAATGAGGATCAACATTAATAATTACTTTCTCAAACTCTTTTGAATTTCTTAACGCTTCTCGTGCGATTTTTTTGACAATATCTGGATCTATTTCAACCTCTTTCATGACAATTTTTTTTGCAATTGTTACAGCAAGTTCAATAATTGTCGGCTCTGCTTCCTGAATAATTTGTTCTTTTAAAGAATAAGCTTCTTGTAAGATTTGATTCGCTTGTTGTATTTGCTCTTGGTACTCGCTGGACGCCTTCTGTAATCCATTTTGAAAACCTTCCTCAAAACCGGTTTGAAATCCTCGCTTTTCTGCCTCTTCTTCTTTATGTTGCAACTCTACCTTTTCCTGTTCCCACCAAGATTGAATCTCATTTTTTGCATCCAGTTTTAATTGTTCTGCATCTTGTTTAGCTTGTTCGATAATCTTTACCGCTGTTTCTTCAGCATCCTGTATGATTTGAGTCGATTGACTCGCCTCAAATTCATCCCGTTTCGAATAATCAGTTGCCACAAACCTACGATCGTTATCTTGTTGAGAAACAGTAAAAGTGTGAGCAATTGTTTTCACTTCTTTTACATCTTCATGCTGAACAGATTTAAAAATTCTAGACAATGATATCGTCGCCTCCACCACGAGCGATAATAATTTCACCTGCTTCTTCAAGACGTCTAATGATTCCCACAATTCTCGATTGTGCTTCTTCTACGTCCCGTAAACGAACGGGTCCCATGTATTCCATTTCTTCTTTAAATGTTTCCACCATCCGTTTTGACATATTTCTAAAAATCGCTTCGCGTACATCTTCACTTGCGATCTTCAATGCTAATTGTAAATCACTGTTTTCTACATCTCGAATGACCCGTTGAATCGAACGGTTATCCAGTTTAACGATATCTTCAAAGACAAACATACGCTTTTTAATTTCATCTGCTAATTCTGGATAATCCATCTCTAAGGTGTCTAAAATTGTCCGTTCTGTTCCACGATCTACACCATTAAGAATCTGAACGATACTTTCTATACCACCAGCAATTGTGTAATCCTGTAGAACGGTATTCGATAGTTTTTGTTCAAGTACACGTTCCACCTGATGAATCACATCAGGAGTAGTTCCATCCATCATTGCGATCCTTCTCGCAACATCGGCTTGTTTCTCTTGAGGTAATTCAGATAAGATCATTGCAGCCTGTTCAGGATGTAAATAGGATAAAACAAGAGCTATGGTTTGCGAATGCTCATTTTGAATAAAATTTAAGATCTGATTTGGGTCAGATTTTCTTGCAAAGTCGAATGGTCGAACTTGAAGTGAGGCTGTTAAACGATTAATCACATCGATTGCCTTTTGTTGACCTAGGGCTTTCTCTAAAATATCCTTGGCATATTCGATGCCACCTTGAGAAATAAACTCTTGGGCTACAGCCATTTGGTGAAATTCATGTAATACCCTTTCTTTTTCCATACTATCAATTTTTCGTATATTCGCAATTTCTAAAGTAAGTAACTCAATTTCATCTTCACGCAAATGCTTAAAAACTTGCGCGGAAACTTCTGGACCTAAGGAAATCAGTAAGATTGCAGCTTTCTGTTTTCCAGTTAATTCTTG
This sequence comes from Tepidibacillus fermentans, assembly GCF_004342885.1. Taxonomy (NCBI): domain Bacteria; kingdom Bacillati; phylum Bacillota; class Bacilli; order Caryophanales; family Bacillaceae; genus Tepidibacillus; species Tepidibacillus fermentans. The sequence goes on along the minus strand of NZ_SMAB01000007.1, from coordinate 19,496 downwards.
GAATCTAACCAAACAGATCCCCCCTACTTTCCTACTCATCTAATAGCCAAGTACGAATTAATTTTACAAATTCCTCAGGTTTCTGATTGGCTAATTTCTGTATCTCCTTATTTAGTACCATCTCTTCCGTAAGGTTAGGTGTAAAATCAATTTCTGGTGTTTTTACTTCTTTTGGCTGTAATTCTTCTTCTTCAACTGATTCGTCTCTCTTTCTCCTTCTATTAACGATTGTATATCCTACACCACCCACTGCAAACACAGATAAGCCAATAAGTCCGTATAGTAAATATGGATTCATACGATTTGAATTTTGTACATTTTGTTGTTGATTTGAAACCCCTTGAAAAGGATGAGCGATGACAGCAATTTTTTGCTCAATAACAGTTGGATCATTCAGATTCGCTTTTTGTTGATCATTTAGTGCTGCTAACAGAATCGGTTTAATTAAATTTTGAATTGCGATTTTGGTCTGCCCTGTTTTTGAATTTGGGTTATTATCTTCAGGCATATTAATGGCTACATTAATACTAAGATCTTCTAAGCGATAAGGACTACTTACGATCTCCTTCGTTATTTCATTCACTTCATAATTAATTCGTTCTTCATTATGTTCATAATTCCCGTTACTATTTGTGCCTGCTTGATAACCAGGTATTTGCGTATTTCCTGTTCCCGCTATTCCACCTGGTGGATTTCCTTGCCCAGTAAAAGATTCTTGGATTTTTTCTACACTTCTAGCAATCCCTTTTCCGTCAACAACTGGTTCTTTTAAATTTTCAACAGTTTTTTGCTGGTCAAAATTCATTCTTGCAAAAACGGTTACGATCGCTTGATTCGGTCCCAAAACGGTATCTAACATTTTTTCTATTTCTTTTTTTAAGTCCTGCTGAAAGTCCGCTTGAATTTTACGTTGTTGATCAAAAGTTGTCATATTCCCAGAATTATTATTTGGGACCGAATTCGTATATTCTAAAGGTTCACTATATTGATCCACAATCGTAATATTTTCAACAGGTAAATTCGGAACACTTTTTGAGATCAAATTATACATACTTTTAATTTGATTAGGATTCAATTCTACTCCTGGTTCAATATTCACGATCACAGACGCAGTAGCTTTTTGTTCATCCTCAGAATAAAAAACTTTTTCCTTTGGTAAGGTAATCATCACATTAGCATCTTTAATCCCCTTAATCCCATTTACAATCAAATCACGTAATTCTTGCTCAATCGCACCACGTTCTAATACTTGAAATTGGGAATCTGTCATTCCAAATGAAGCACTATCCCAAAATTTACTATATATATTTCCATTTCCTAAAACATCTTCTTGGGCAAGTGTGACTTTTACCTTTGCTACTTGGGACTCTGGAACAGAGATATTTTGTCCTCCTGCACTGAGTTGGTATGGTACCCCCATTTCATCCAATTTTTTAACGATTAATCCCGCTTGTTTTTCATTCACACCTACAAAAGCAAGTTCATATCTTGTACGTGTTGCTAGATATGTATAGATAGAGATTGAAATCAATAAAATTATAAATGTCGCGATGAGCATGATTTTTTGACGTTTCTCAAGCGGATTCCATAATTTAGCGATGTTTTCATTATATTTGCGAAGTAGTTCACTCACAACTTAATCTCTCCTCGCCCACCAAGATCTACTAAACTTGCATTCTCATGATCTCCTGGTAAGCTTCTACTATTTTATTTCTTACTTGCACAGTTAATTGCAAACCTAAATTGGCTTTCTCTGTAGCAATCATCACTTGATGCAAATCTTGTATATCTCCTGTAGAAACTTTTTTTACTAGATCATTCGATGTTTTGATATCTGTTTCCACTTGATTTAATGCATTTTTAAGAATTTCGGAAAATGGAGTTACCGGGTCTTTTGAAGCCGGTTCGACCTTCTCAGTCATTTGAGGATTCACTTGAATTAGAGGATTGATTCTATTAATCACTCTTTAACACTCCTTATCTGCCGATTTCTAAAGCTTTTGTTAACATCGATTTCGTAGAGTTTATCGCTGTTACATTCGCTTCATATGCTCTTGTAGCCGAAATCATATCAACCATTTCCTTTAAAATGTCTACATTAGGATACAAAACAAATCCATTTTCATCTGCATCAGGATGATTTGGTTGATAGACTCGTTTGTATGGAGTTGGATCATTTACAATTTTTGAAACGCGAACCCCCTCTGCAACGGATAGATCATTCGAATAGCGACTTAACACACGCTGGAAACTATCCTCTGAAGTCGGCTCCATAACAATCATTTTTCTCGTATAAGGGATCCATTTTCCATCTACATATTGACCTCTAGTCGTTTCCGCGTTGGCAATGTTAGAGGAGATCACATCCATTCTCAATCTTTGAGCAGTTAAAGCAGATGCACTAATATCCATTGTCGAAAACAATTTCATTTATTACCGTCTCCCTTCACTGATCACATAACGTAGCATTGAAAATTCTTTATTTGCCATTTGCGTTAAGGTATTATACCAAATATTATTCTCAGCTAGTTTTGTCATTTCATAATCAATATCGACGTTGTTCTCATTATTTAATAACGAAGTTCGGTTTTCCATGATGATTTTTGGTTGGTACGTATTAGTTGAAGCAGAACCGATTTGAATATGCTTAGGATTAGTGCGATATCCTTGAAATTCAAACTCATCTCCATTTTTTATCTGTTCCTTTTTTAATATTTCAGCAAAAGAAACATCTTTGGTTTTGTATCCAGGCGTTTCAACATTTGCAATATTACTAGTTATCAACCTCTGCCTTAATGATGATACATCTAAAGCCCGTTCTAATGATTGAATTGAATTGAAGAGATTCATTCTTTCATCCTCCTTCAATTAGGAGATTTAAATTCGACCATATTTTTCTTTCAATACATTTATACATAATTCCTGCATGTTCGACATTTTTTTATGGAAGATTTGTGAAAAATATTATTTGGAAAAATGTCACAAAATCAATTATATCTAAGAAAAGCAAAACCAAAAAGACCTATATATCCCGATAAAAAACATTTATTTGGAAAGTACTAGTCCATTTTATCTAGGGAAATAGTCCTGCAAGATGAAAATTTACATTGTATATTTTACTCAGAAATCCGACCTGACGAATAAGTAAAATAATCAATTTTTAAAAAATATCCACAGTTATAGGAAATTTATTAATTCCTAAAAAAAAGAAAAAAGACCTACACTAGTTAGTAGGTCTTTATTGACAAAAATTAACTTGTTCTAAGTTTGTCTAGTTCAGATAACAATTTCTCATTTAGTACTTTTATATACGTACCCTTCATCCCAAGAGAACGAGATTCAATAACCCCTGCACTTTCAAGTTTCCGTAAAGCATTCACAATAACTGAGCGAGTGATCCCTACACGATCCGCAATTTTACTTGCAACTAGCAAACCCTCTTTCCCATCTAATTCCTCGAATATATGTTCAACAGCTTCTAATTCACTATATGAAAGTGAACCAATAGCCATTTGAACAACTGCTTTACTTCTTACTTCCTCTTCCATTGCTTCTGAACGTTCTCTGAGAATCTCCATCGCAATTACGGTAGCACCATATTCAGCGAGGATCAAATCTTCGTTATCAAATTGTTTGTTTAGTCGCCCAAGAAGTAGTGTTCCTAACCGATCCCCACCGCCAATAATAGGTACCAATGCGGTATAACTATCTTTGAAGATGTCCTTCATCTCAACCGGGAATGAAGACAATGGACTCTCAATGCCAATATTTGAGACGGTTACATCTTGCTTCAGAATAAGTGTATTATATTCTTCTGGAAACTGTCTTTTCTTCAACATTTCAGCGATTCGCTCATTGTCAATTTCTTGAGCAATAGCTAAACCAAGCAATTTTCCTTTACGACTAACTACAAAAATATTTGCTTCAATGACATCACTAAGAACTTCGGCCATCTCATTGAAATTGACTGCATGACCAGCAGCTTTCTGTAAAAGTCTATTAATTCTTCGAGTTTTTGTTAATAAATCCATGTTAATCCTCCTACTTTCTACAAAATATACTGCGATAAATCTATATTTTGGACAATATTGGTTAATTTTTCTCTTACATATTCTGGAGTGATTGAAATTTTTTCAAGCTGAATATCTGGAGCTTCAAATGATAGATCTTCTAATAGTTTTTCTAACATCGTATGAAGTCTTCTTGCTCCAATATTATCCGTTGTCTGGTTTACTTCTGCTGCCAATTTTGCAATTTCATATATTGCATCATTGGTAAATTCAATCTGTATATTTTCTGTAGCTAAAAGTGCTACGTATTGTTTGATTAACGCGTTTTTTGGTTCTGTTAATATTTGAACAAAATCATCGATAGTCAGTGACTGAAGTTCCACCCGAATCGGAAAACGTCCTTGTAATTCAGGTATAAGGTCCGACGGCTTAGACATATGGAAAGCTCCAGCAGCAATAAAAAGAATATAGTCTGTTTTAACTGGACCATATTTCGTCATTACTGTTGAACCTTCAACGATTGGAAGAATGTCACGTTGTACTCCTTCTCTCGAAACATCTGGCCCTCTTTCCTTCCCAGCAATTTTATCAATTTCATCAATAAAGATAATTCCTGATTGCTCAGCCCTTTGAATAGACTCTTGTATCACTTCATCCATATCAATCAATTTTTGAGCTTCTTCTTGAATTAAAATCTTCCTAGCCTCTTTAATCGGTAGTTTTCTTCTTTTTGTTTTTTTCGGAACAAGGTTTCCAAGTACATCTTGCATATTTATTCCCATTTGTTCCATATTCGATCCTGAAAAGATTTCTAGCATGGAAGGTACGTTATCTTCCACCTCAATTTCAACGATTTCTTCCTCTAATTGGCCATTTAATAGCTGAAATCGAATACTTCTACGTTTTTGTCCAAGTTGTTCCTCCTCCTGTTGATCATCTGAAGTGTTTTGCTGTACCTGTCCTCCAAATAACATTTCAAGAGGGTTTTTAAGATTTTTCGTTTTTCTCTTGGAGGGTACAAGGAGTTCAACTAACCTTTCATTTGCTAACTCTTCAGCCTTATCTTTTACTTGTTCTGTTTTTTCATTTTTCACCATGCGAATCGACGTTTCAACTAAATCTCTAACCATTGACTCGACATCGCGACCAACATAGCCGACTTCGGTGAATTTAGTCGCTTCTATTTTAATAAATGGAGCTCCGACAAGCTTAGCTAATCGACGAGCGATCTCCGTTTTACCGACCCCAGTGGGGCCGATCATTAAGATATTTTTAGGAACAATTTCATCTCGAAGAGACTCATCTAATAAACTACGGCGGTAACGATTTCTTAATGCGACTGCTACTGCTCGTTTTGCTTGTTTCTGGCCCACGATGTATTTATCCAGTTCCTCAACGATTTGCTTTGGAGTCAACGTTTGTCCTACCATATCGTTCCCTCCCTTATTCAATCTCTTCAACTATAATTTGATTGTTTGTATATACACAAATTTCTGCAGCAATTTGAAGTGCTTGCTCAGCGATCTCTTTTGCAGTCAAATGTGAAGCATTTCGCTTTAATGCCCTTCCTGCAGCAAGTGCGTATGAGCCTCCTGAACCAATGGCCAAAATACCATCATCTGGTTCTATCACTTCTCCATTTCCAGAAATGAGTAAGAGATTTTCTTTATTCATTACAATTAACATCGCTTCAAGACGACGTAATATTTTATCCATCCTCCATTCTTTCGCTAGTTCTACCGCTGCTCTTGGCAAATTACCATGAAATTCTTCTAATTTTGCCTCAAATTTTTCAAATAAAGTAAAAGCATCAGCAACAGAACCAGCAAAACCGGCTATAACTTGACCATGATAGAGGCGTCTTACCTTTTTCGCTGTATGTTTCATTACCATGCTGTTACCAAAAGTTACTTGACCATCCCCTGACATTGCTGACTTTCCTTTATGCTGGATAGCAAAAATGGTAGTAGCGTGAAAGGTTTGTAACATTCCTTACCCTCCTTTATTTCCAAATAAACAGGTTTATATTCAGAATTTTATAGAGTTTTATCACAATAATAAAAAAACTTCTATCGATGTCTTTTCGAAGATGTTGTCTAGTTCTAACGAAACCCCACAAAGTGACGTACTACTACGAAGAGAATCCAGAATAACTTTGTGGAGCCCGACAGATGCGGTAAAAAATATGTCTCATGAATGAAAACTAAGCTCTTGGATGGGTATTTTTGTAAACTGATTGCAATCTATCCTTTGTTACGTGAGTATAAATTTGAGTTGTTGATATATTTACATGTCCTAAAAGTTCTTGAACGGTACGCAGATCAGCCCCGGCATTTAGTAAGTGTGTTGCAAAAGTATGGCGTAATGTATGAGGACTGACCTTTTTGATCATTGATAAAGACTGTACGTATTTTCCCAACATTCGACGAACACTACGATCAGATATACGATTTCCATATCGGTTTAAAAATAACGCCTTTTCTTGAGAGGCTGGGTTCAATTTGGGTCGAGCATGATCAATGTACTCATTTAATGCTTTAATCGCATAACTTCCTAAAGGAACGTAACGCTCTTTTGCTCCCTTACCAAATACGAGAGCATTTCCAGTGAGTAGATCAATAGAGTCGATATTCAAAGAAACTAATTCACTAACCCTCATGCCACTCGCATATAGCGTTTCAATAATAGCACGATCTCGAATTCCGATTGGATTAGAACGATCAGGAAGTTGTAATAACTCTTCAATTTCTTCCATATAGAGAAACTGAGGAAGTTTTTTTTCAATCTTTGGCGTAGAAACCATTCGAAAAGGATTGGTTTGAATATGATTTTCTCTCGTCAAAAAACGAAAAAAAGTCCGAAGAGACGACAATTTTCTTGAAATGGTCTTCCGAGTATATTCCTTTTTATTTAAAAGAGCGAGATAACTACGGACATGAAGATACTCCACTTGATCATATGTAGTTAAACCTAATGAAGCCATAAAAGCAAGAAAATCATCAATATCCTTCAAATAATTTTTTATCGTATGAATTGAAGCGTTTTTTTCGATTTGAAGATATCCTTGAAATTCAATGAGGTATTGATCAAATGACTCCATTCATCTATCCCCCATATTAAAACCAAAAATAATATTACCACAATATAATTAATTGTGACACCCTAAATTGTGTACGTATTGTGAAAAATTCAGAATTATATTTAACGATCTTTGCGAAATTTGTAAGTTTCTATCATTTTTATTTTTAATTTTCTCTGATAATGGTGGAAGTAAACCAAAGTTTGCATTCATTGGTTGAAAGTGTTTTGGATCGGCAGTAGTGATATAATGAGCCATACTTCCAAACACCGTTTCTCTTGGGAAAACAAGAGGATCTTTTCCTTTATATAATAAAGCAGCATTGATACCTGCAATTAATCCAGATGCAGCAGATTCAACATAACCTTCTACCCCTGTCATCTGACCAGCAAAAAACAGATTATCACGATCTTTAAATTGGTACGTTGGTTTTAACAATTTGGGTGAATTGATAAACGTATTGCGGTGCATCACTCCATAGCGAACAATTTCAGCATTTTCCAATCCAGGAATGAGCTGAATAATCCGTTTTTGTTCGCCCCATTTTAAATGGGTTTGAAAACCTACTATATTATATAACGTTCCTTCCGCATTATCTTGTCGTAATTGAACTACGGCATAGGGCTGTTTACCCGTTCGCGGGTCGATTAAGCCTACCGGTTTCATCGGACCGAAGAGTAAAGTTTGCCTACCACGTTTTCCCATAACCTCTACAGGCATACAACCTTCAAAATAGATTTCTTTCTCAAAACTCTTTAATTCCGCGGTTTCAGCTTTTACCAATTCATCATAAAAATGATTAAACTCTTCTTCTGTCATCGGACAATTAATATAAGCAGCTTCCCCTTTATCATAGCGAGAAGCGATAAATACTTTACTAAAATCAATACTGCTCTTCTCAATAATTGGAGCAGCTGCATCATAAAAGTAAAGATATTCTTCACCAATCAACTCTAAGATCCTTTTCGCTAATGCATCAGAAGTTAATGGACCAGTCGCAATAATCGTTAATCCCTCAGGGATATCAGTTACTTCTTGATGAACAACCTCAATAAGGGGATGATTTTTGATTGCATTTGTGATGGTTTGTGAGAATAGGTTTCGATCTACAGCAAGAGCGCCACCAGCTGGAACAGAATAGCGATCAGCTGTATCGATAATGATGGAATCAAATTTCCTCATTTCTTCTTTTAACAACCCTACGGCATTTGTAAGACTATTGGAACGAAGAGAATTACTACAAACTAATTCTGCAAAGTGTTCAGTATGATGGGCGGGTGAATTTTTGATCGGTCTCATTTCGTAAAGCCGTACAGGGACACCGCATTTTGCAATTTGCCAAGCCGCTTCACTTCCAGCAAGACCTGCACCTATTACATTAATCGCTTTTTGTTCTGTCATCTTGAAATAATGCCTCCATATTACTAGAATTATTGGACGGTCTCTTTGTAATCACAATCTGTACATTGATACACTGTTTCTTTTTTTGATTTCTTTTCAATCATTAAATTGCCACATTTTGGACATGGACGTGGAAGAGGTTTATCAAAGGATATAAAGTCACAATTCGGATAATTGCTACAACCATAAAATACTTTCTTTTTTCCTTTTCGTTCTACAATCTCTCCTCCACATTTTGGACAAGAGATGTTTAAACTTTTAACGATTGGTTTTGTGTTCCTACATTCTGGAAATCCTGAGCAAGCTAAGAATTTACCAAAACGTCCCATCTTATATACCATTGGACGACCACATTTTTCACAGACTTCATCTGAAACTTCATCTTTAAGCTCGACTTCTTCCATTTCTTTTTCTGCATAACTCAATCGTTTTTCAAAATCCTCGTAAAAATCACGAATCACATTAACCCACTCTAAGCTACCTTCTTCAATTTTGTCAAGATTATCTTCCATTTGCGCAGTAAATTCTACATCAAGAATCTCTGGAAAAAACTCTTCCATCAATTCAATAACAAGAATCCCTAATTCTGTAGGTACAAATTTTTTATCTTCTAATTTCACATAACCACGTTTTTGAATCGTATCAATCGTGGGAGCATAAGTACTAGGTCGACCTATCCCTAATTCTTCCATCGTTTTTACTAATCTTGCTTCTGTATAGCGCGGAGGTGGTTGGGTAAAATGTTGTTCTGGCTCAATTTTTTGTAGTTTTACTAACTCCTGTTCTTCAAGCGGTGGTAAGATTCGATCTTCTTCTTTTTTATTGTCATCGTTCCCCTCAATATATATTTTCATAAAACCAGGGAACTTTATCTTGGATCCTGTAGAACGAAAAATCGCTTTTTTGCTACCAACAGTCATGTCTACAGTCATTGTATCCAGTATTGCTTGTGCCATCTGACTGGCTACAAAACGTTCCCAAATTAAACGATATAAACGCAACTGATCTCTTGATAAAAAACTCTTGATTGAGTCAGGTGTTCGAAATACGGAAGTAGGACGTATGGCTTCATGGGCATCTTGCGCATTTTTTCCCTTTTTCTCCGTTTTATTTCCATTGGATACATATTCGCTTCCGAATTTTTCTAGAATATATTCCTTTGCCTCATCTTGAGCTGTTTGGGAAACCCTTGTAGAATCGGTCCGCATATATGTGATAAGACCAACTGTACCTTCTTTTCCAAGCTCAATTCCTTCATAAAGTTGTTGAGCGACTTGCATTGTTTTTGCCGCTTTAAAATTAAGCTTTCTCGCTGCTTCTTGTTGAAGAGAACTAGTAATAAATGCTGGCGCTGGATTTCTTCTACGCTCACTTTGTTTTATCTCCGAAATAATGATCGGTTGGTCTTTGATACTCGCTAATAACTCATCAACTTCTTCTTTCGATTGAAGTTGAATTTTCTTGCCATCGTATCCATAAAATTTTGCTTCAAAAAGCTCTTCTTTGCTCTCGAGGTAAAGAGTTACAGTCCAAAATTCTTCAGCGATGAAGTTTTCAATTTCTTTTTCTCGATCATAGATTAATTTAACCGCTACGGATTGGACACGACCCGCACTAAGTCCTTTCTTAACCTTTTTCCATAGCAGAGGACTAATTTTATAACCAACTAAACGATCTAACACTCTTCTCGCTTGCTGGGCATCAACAAGATGATGATTAACAGGTCTAGGAGATTTAAAAGCCTCTTGAATCGCTTTTTTCGTAATTTCATGAAATACGACTCGACATTTTTCTCTTTCGTCGATATTTAATACTCGTGCGAGATGCCAAGCAATTGCTTCCCCTTCACGGTCAGGGTCGGCAGCAAGATAAACTTTTTTTACTTTTTTTGATGTTTCTTTTAATTCTTTAAGAATATTACCTTTACCGCGAATGGTAATGTATTTAGGCGAGAAGTTATGATCTATATCAACACCTAATTGGCTTTTTGGTAAATCAATCACATGCCCCATAGAAGCTTTTACAATATATTTCTTTCCTAAATACTTTCCAATAGTTTTCGCTTTTGCTGGAGATTCTACAATTACTAATGTATCAGCCACGAATCTTCCTCCCCTCTTTAGACACAATACAAGTCAATTTTGTTAAACATTCCTTATTATTAAATAGTAGACTTCCATTTGTCAAATTATTCAATATAAATTTATGACTTCTAAATATGAAAGGAGAGGATTCACCCTCTTATGTATTCTTCCGATAATAACCTCCTGGTATTTGTTTGATCTTTCCTTTTATTTGTAACGAAAGTAAGCATTCATAGACATCAGAAAGACCTAGATGCGACCGTGACAGTATTTCATCAATATGAATCTTATCCGTAACCAATGAATATACTTTTTCCTCATTTTTTGTTAACTTGATACTTTCAGATCTTATAGACCGTTTTTGCGTCTGATTAAGGTAAGGAAATTCTTGATTCACATCATCTACTGTTTGGATTAATTTTGCTCCTTGCTGAATCAAAGAATTGGTTCCAAGACTTTGTTTAGAAGTGATAGAACCAGGTACAGCAAAAACTTCCCTTGATTGATCAAGCGCATGTTGCACAGTGATCAGTGAACCACTTTTCAATGATGCTTCTACCACGATTGTTCCATAAGAAAGTCCACTAATAATTCGATTCCTTTGCGGGAAAAAACCTGGTACGGGAGGAGTTCCTGGTGGATATTCTGATACAATTAAACCATCATTTATAATTCTTCTGTACAGACGCTGATGTTCTTTTGGATAAACGATATCGATTCCACAGCCTAAAACTGCAATGGTGCTACCATTACTCTCTAATGTTGCCTCATGGGCTACGCGATCAATTCCTCTAGCCATCCCACTAACCACTGTCCAACCATATGTTGTCAGCTCTTTTGCTAATTTTTCCGTAACAGTGACCCCATAGGAAGTTGGATTTCTTGTCCCAACAATTGCGATGGAAGACTCGTGAATAAGATCTAAGTTCCCCATACTATATAAAACCCAAGGTGGTTGAGCAATTTCCTTTAATAACCTGGGATAGTTTTCATCATTAGCAGTCAAAATTTGAATTCCATTTCTTTTCCATTCAATCATTTTTTCTTGAAATTGAATGATATTTTCTTTCGTAAAACTAGCTATGATTCGTTCTGCATTCGTCAAATCTATTCCTGAAAGCATCGACAATTCTAAGGGTGCAAAATCAAAAAGTAGATGAAGCGACTCAAGTGAAGTCATGATCCGCTCGATTGTTTTCCATCCAACCCTATCTATCGTATGTAAATAGATTAATAATACTCTCTCTTCCATCACAAACACCATCCAACTTTCTCTTTACATCACAATATGTTATGAATTTTCGAACGACTTCTTCTCAAGTTTGCCAAAAAATACCTAGTCTGTAAAGCAAATTTTTCTGGAATATAAAAAAAAAAGGGACGAAATGATCCCTTTTAAGAAAATCATTATTCCTTATTTGTGATACACAGATCAAGTAATCCTTTTTCTTTCAAAAGTTCAACAAGTGTTGAACCCATTTCTGATGGAGTAGGAGCAATACGAACTCCTGCTTCTTGTAATTTAGCCACTTTTTCTTTTGCAGTACCTTTTCCACCAGAAATAATCGCTCCTGCGTGTCCCATTCTTTTTCCTTTCGGAGCTGTTTGTCCACCAATAAAACCAACAACTGGTTTCGTCATATTTTCTTTGATCCATTCAGCTGCTTCTTCTTCGGCAGTTCCTCCAATTTCTCCAATCATAATAACCGCATAGGTATCTGGATCCTCATTAAACATCTTCAAAACATCAATGAAGTTTGTACCGTTTACAGGGTCACCACCAATACCAACTGCAGTAGATTGACCGATACCATAAGATGTTAACTGATGAACCGCTTCATATGTTAAGGTTCCACTTCGGGATACGATTCCCACATGGCCAGGCATGTGAATATAGCCCGGCATAATTCCAATTTTGCACTCACCAGGAGTGATCACACCTGGACAGTTTGGTCCAATGAGACGTGTTTTCTTACCTTCCATATATTTTTTTACTTTCACCATATCCAAAACAGGTATTCCCTCTGTAATGCAGACCACAAGATCTAATTCGGCATCAACAGCTTCCATAATTGCATCAGCAGCAAAAGCTGGCGGAACATAAATGACAGACGCAGTAGCTCCCGTTTTCTTCACAGCTTCTTTCACTGTATCGTAAACCGGTAAACCTAATACAGTGGTACCTCCTTTTCCTGGAGTAACCCCTGCAACCATTTGTGTACCATATTCTAATGCTTGCTGAGTATGAAACATCCCAGTCGAACCGGTGATTCCTTGGGTAATTACTTTTGTATTCTTATTAATTAAAATACTCATTGTATCATCCCGCCTCCTATTTTTTCACTAGTTCTACAATTTTTTTAGCACCATCAGCCATTGAATCAGCAGCAACGATATTTAACCCAGATTTGTTCAGGATTTCCTTACCTAGTTCTACATTTGTTCCTTCAAGTCGAACAACTAATGGGCGATCTAACTCAACTTCCTTAGCGGCGGTTACAATTCCATTTGCAATAATATCACATTTCATGATTCCACCAAATATATTCACGAAAATCCCTTCTACTTTAGGATCAGAAAGGATGATTTTGAAAGCTTCTTTTACTTTTTCTGTAGTTGCCCCACCACCGACGTCTAAAAAGTTAGCAGGGTCACCACCATAATATTTAATAATATCCATCGTAGCCATTGCCAAACCTGCACCATTTACCATGCATCCGATATTTCCATCTAATGCAATATAGTTTAGATCATAACGAGAGGCTTCTACTTCTTTTGGATCCTCTTCATCAAGATCACGAAGTTCCTTAATATCAGGGTGTCGATAAAGTGCATTCGAATCGAAATTAATTTTAGCATCAAGCGCAAGCACATTTCCATCTTCTGTAACAACCAATGGATTGATTTCGGCAATTGACGCATCTTTTTCTACAAATACTTGATATAAGCCCATCATAAATTTAACAGCTTTATTTACCAAAAGCGAAGGAATATTGATCGCATATGCTAACTTGCGGGCTTGAAAAGGCATTAATCCAACTGTTGGATCAATAATTTCTTTGAAAATTTTCTCTGGAGTCTTTGCCGCTACCTCTTCGATCTCAGTGCCTCCTTCTTCCGAAGCCATCATAACTACACGGTTTGTTACCCGATCAACAACCATACCAATATAATATTCTTTTTGAATTTTGCTTCCTTCTTCAATAAGTAAGCGCTTAACTTCTTTTCCTTCTGGACCTGTCTGGTGTGTGACTAAAGTTTTTCCTAACAGTTGTTTTGCATAATCACGTACCTCATTTAAATTTTTGGCGAGTTTGACGCCACCTGCTTTTCCTCGTCCACCAGCATGAATTTGTGCTTTTACGACAACAACATCAGAACTAAGGCTTTTTGCAACATTTACTGCCTCTTCAACAGTAAATGCTACATTTCCGTTCGGCACAGCAACTCCATATTTTCTAAGGATTTCCTTTGCTTGGTATTCGTGGATATTCATTTCCTAGCCTCCTACATAATAACTTTGTTATTTCAACTCTGAAAGAAGGATGCAATTAAAAGGTTTAATAGCTACTAACATATTGTAATCAATTCTATATAAAATTTAAATAATTTGTTGAAATATAATAATTATTTTTATTTTACTTCACTTATACAAGTTAACATAATAAAATTATTGTTGTGTTTGATATACCATAATGACGACATATTCTGTTTGTCCTGGAGCTAGAACATTACTATGAAACTTCATATCAACAACATTCACATCTTTTTGTTCTTTTAACCATATATTAATCAATTCTTCTAATAAATTGAGTTGGTTCGCTTGTAAAATTTTCACTTGATACATCTGCATTTCTCCTTTTTAGACCACTAACAATCTTACTTATATTCACTCTATTGTTTATTGTACCAAAAACAAAATGAAATGAAATAAAAAAATTGATTTTATTGTTGCGAACACGTAGCAAATGTAGTGCTTTTTGTCAATCAGCTTGTAAAACCTCTATGTAGTGCAGGTAATACTATTTATTAGACTAAAAAAGAGTTAAAATCGAATAGGAGGGATTTCTCCTCTCCTACTCGATTGTTGCATTTATTATTTCAATTTAGGAATTTATAATAGTTATAATTAGTAAATAAATTATTTGTTTTAGGAGTAGAATCATGCTATCTAACGTAATTTACTTTTTAGAAAACTATAGTTATTATTATCTATCCATTCAACTTTTTATAATTTTTCTGATTTTTATTTTAACTCGATATAATATAATTAGTCGTCATGTAATAATCATTTACACAGTTATTTTAGAAACCTTATATATAATTTGGCGTTTCTTTTTTACGCTTGTTTTTGATGGGTTATTTAACTTGATTTTTTCACTGCTTCTCTATTTTTGGGAATTTATTGGGTATTTTCAACAAATGATTTTTTATATCACCATGTGGAATCCTCTAACGCGAAAAACTCCTGAATTAAACGGTTTTACTCCAACTGTAGATATATTTGTTCCCACTTATAATGAATCATTAGATATTTTAAAAAGAACACTCGTTGCCTGTACTTATATAGATTATCCTAGAGAAAAATTACAAATATATGTGCTTGATGATGGTAATCGTAATGAAGTAAAACAACTTGCATTTGAACTCGGAATTAACTATATTGCTCGCCCCGATCATAAATATGCCAAAGCTGGAAATCTAAACTATGCATTATCCAAATCTTCTGGAGAATTAATTGTAACACTTGATGCAGATATGGTTCCAAAATCTAATTTTCTAAAAGAAACTGTTGGTTTTTTCCAAAAAAGAAAAGTAGGATTTGTGCAAGCACCACAAGCTTTTTTTAATCCAGATCCTTTTCAGTATAATTTATTATCAACTAAGCAAATTCCTAACGAACAAGATTTTTTCATGATAGAAATGCAAGCAGGCAAAGATCGTTTCAATGCAACCATGTATGTGGGTAGTAATACCATATTTTCCCGACAAGCATTAAATTCTATTGGCGGATTTGCTGTTGGTTCTATCACCGAAGATGTTGCAACTGGCATGTTAATTCAAGCGAAAGGCTATCGCTCTTTTTTTGTCAAAAAAGTATTAGCAAAAGGGTTATCTGCTGAGAATTTTTCCGAACTCCTTCATCAAAGAGATAGATGGTGTAGGGGAAACATTCAAGCTGCTAAAATATGGAATCCCTTAATAATTCCAGGTCTTAGCATTATGCAACGCCTTATATACCTTTCTGGAATTATCTATTGGTTCTTTGGTATACAAAAACTTGTATACATTTTTTCACCAATTTTATATCTACTGTTTAATGTTCAATCTATTCGTTCAACCCTTGTTATGCTCCTTGTTATTTGGTTACCTAAAATGATATCAAGTTCTCTAACATTTCGCATTTTATCTAATGATAGAAGAAATATCTTTTGGAGTCATATATATGAAACAGCCATGGCACCAAAATTAGCATTATCTGCTATAAAAGAAACGATTGGATTAAAATCTTCTAAAAAATTTCGTGTTACTAACAAAGGAATAATATCTAATAAAATTCATATAGAGTGGGGAATTTTTACATTTTATTCTTTTATGCTTATTTTGAGTTTATTTGGGATCTCTAAAGTTATTTATTTATATTTCATAGGTAAAATGATCTCTTCAGGTGACATTATGAATGTTTTTTGGGCTTTATATAATTTAAATGGAATCATATTTAGTATTTTTGTTAGTATTGAAAAACCAAGATACAGAAAAGCAGAACGTTTCCCGGTTACTCTTTCATGTAAAATGTTAGTTGGTAATACTACATACAATGGTTATATTAAAGATATTAGTGAATCTGGAGCAAAAGCACAGTTTGAATTATCTGTTCCCATGATAGAACAAACTTGTAAAATTTATATACCAGAAATAAATTCATCTCCATTATCAGCAAGAGTGGTCTTTATCCCATCAGAAGATCGTTTCACAACTCGTTTTTTCTGGGAAAAATTATCTTTAGAACAATATAAGGATTTAATAAAACTTATTTATGACCAAACAGAAGATTTGATACATGAATATAAAATGCATAATCATTCTGGTTTTCTTCATACTTTTTTGCGCAATATTAATGATAAATTACAAAATATTTCTCGTACAAAAAAACGTTCTAATAATGTTTCTTTAAATTCCAATAAAAATTCAAAAAACATATCGATGTGATAACTTCAATATTGAGGCATTTTCTTTTAGAAATAAATTATAATGCTCCCATATGGGGTGAGACACAGGAGCGTGATAAATAAGTTATAATAGAAATATGGAAAAGAGAAATCGATATATCTCAGAATCTAAAACAAAAGTTGTTCTCGAGGTCTTGCGAAAAGAACAGACCGTTAACGAGATTGCTACAAAATATGAGTTGAATCAAGTTATGATCAGTCGCTGGAAAGCTGAATTTTTAGAACGTGCCTCAATCGTATACGAGAAAGGACCGTGAGGCGGATAAGATCCGCAAAGAATATGAGACAAAACAAGATCGTTTAGAGAAGTTGGTCAGTCAATTAACCGTATGAGCTGTCTAATACGTTAGAAAAAAGCTTTGTCATAAATACGCTTAAAAGAGCATTAAAACGCTTTAAGCCAGAAATCATCAATAGCGCTTCTTTAGATCTTTAAAGTACAAATGCGTTTATCTAAATGAATTTGAAAATCCACGAGAATTACGAAAAGGCATTAACCAATACGTAAAGTATTTATAACACAGAACGCCCTCACCAATCTTTAGACTATGCGACACCAAATAAGATTTACTATGGGAATGTGAAAGCAGTAGCGTAGGCGGCTTTACATGGAGTGGCGGGCATGATAGGCTGGTTAGCCTTGCGACTCTAACGAATTAGACATCGCCTAATCGAAAGAATTCATATCCGCAGAGGCTCCGTGTCAAGCTGCCGTCAGGATTGCACCACCATTAACATAGACAGGAGGAACATAACTTATTTTTTAAAAGATGTGTCTTGGCAATGGGGAGCATTACATTATTTTAAACTGCGAAAGTTGAGTCATAATAATTCTCTACGATCTAAGACTCGATAATTAATCGCTTCCGCAAGATGAGCGACTTTAATTGTTTCACTCTCCTCAAAATCAGCAATGGTTCGTGATATCTTTAAAATTCGATCTAAAGAACGACCACTAAAACCTAATTGGTCAAATGAATGTCTTAATAAGTTCTCAGCTTCTTGTTCTAACTGGCAAAACTGTTTCACTTGTTTTGCATTCATTTCCGAATTAAACTGAATTCTCTCATTTGCAAATCGCTGCTTTTGCATCATTCTAGCTCTTTCAATCGTTTCTCTCATCATTTGCGATGATTTTCCCTCTTTTTGTTCTCTTAACGTTTCAATATTCATCCAAGGCACCTCGATATGAATATCGATTCGGTCTAACAATGGACCCGATAGCCTTGATCGATACCGCTGAACCTCAAGTGGAGTACATTGACATTCGTGACCTGGAACTTCAGTCCCATAGTATCCACATTTACAAGGATTCATTGCACCAACTAACATGACTTGGGACGGAAAAACATATGTAGCCCTTGCTCGACTGACCGTCACTTTTCCATCCTCTAATGGTTGCCGCATACTCTCCAAACTATGTCGAGGAAATTCAGGTAGTTCGTCTAAAAAAAGAATCCCACGGTGAGCTAAACTGATTTCACCGGGTTTAGGGTTTGAACCACCGCCAATTAAACCTGCAGCGGATATGGAATGATGAGGTTGACGAAACGGACGTTTTGCCATTAATTTCCCTCTTTCATTCAATTCTCCTGCCACACTGTAGATCTTTGTTACCTCTAACATCTCATCCCAAGTTAAAAGAGGTAAAACAGAAGGAATTCTTTTTGCAATCATGCTTTTCCCAGAACCTGGCGGGCCAATCATCAACAAATTATGCATACCAGCAACAGCCACTTCAATTGCCCGTTTTACTTGAACATGACCTTTCACGTCAATAAAGTCTTCCACCTCAGATTCTACAAAACTGTTAAAAGCAATATATTCACTGTTTTTATCTTCCAACGAAGGATATCTGTTCGTAGTCAAAAATTCGATGACCTCTTGTAGATGAGAAAACCCGAACACTTCAATTCCCTGTACAAGCCGTGCT
Organism: Tepidibacillus fermentans; assembly: GCF_004342885.1. Classification (NCBI taxonomy): domain Bacteria; kingdom Bacillati; phylum Bacillota; class Bacilli; order Caryophanales; family Bacillaceae; genus Tepidibacillus; species Tepidibacillus fermentans. The sequence goes on along the minus strand of NZ_SMAB01000007.1, from coordinate 759 downwards.
TCATCAACATTCTGATTTGGTAAAATCAATCTCTCTATATTCTTCTGCTTTGCCTCGATCGCCATCGGTAAGATTCCATTTATTCCATGGATTGAACCATCCAATGATAATTCACCGATAAATAATGTTTTTTCTAAATTTGTCTCGCTATCCCCTATGTCTATTTGTTCGCTTGCGATCAAAATTCCTATTGCCATCGGCAGATCAAATCCTGAACCTTCTTTTTTGATATCAGCAGGTGCTAAGTTGATCGTAATTCTTTTTATTGGAAAACTGTACCCAGAATTTTTGATCGCTGCTCGTACTCGGTCTTTTGATTCCCGAATTGAAGAATCAGGTAATCCTACGATTTGAAACTGGGGCAATCCATTTGCTAAATCAACTTCGATCTCGACTAAGAAACCGTCAATTCCTAAAATCGAAGAACCTAAAACTTTTGCATACATCCCTCTTTTCTCTCCCTTCCTTCTTTAGATGAATTCTTGAAAAAAATGAAAAATCCTTTATGATTTCTAATTTTTCAGTTTTAAAGAACAAAATAGGGTCTAAACATGAATCATTTAGATCTTGCCATTATGGATTATTTCCTCAATCGGGTAGGAAGTTACTCATTATTTGAGTAACCGACCTCCCACACCACCGTGCGTACCGTTCGGTACACGATGGTTCCTAAGTTTACGCAGTAACTTGTCGATAATAATCTGAAAAGTATAGGAATCCAAATCCTTTAAGTACATCATTTTTAAGGGACGTGGATAG